>JAEYOM010000028.1 GCA_023411715.1 Bacillota bacterium
GTGGGTTGACTAACCCGGGGGTAAGCCGTATAATATAAACACAAGTAAAGACAAGCGGGATTAACTCAGCGGGAGAGTGCTACCTTCACACGGTAGAAGTCACTGGTTCGAATCCAGTATTCCGCACCAACCTAAAGGAACAGGAATCATTCTTGTCCCTTTTTATTTTGAAAGTAGAGGCATTTAGCAAATAGCGGACAGAAAGCATTGTCTGCTATTTTTTTTATTTTAATGGAAAGTTAGCTTGACGTTTCTTTATATAGATGGTATTATTCCATTATGGAAAGCGAACTTTACATAGAAAGAAGTACAGGTATGAAAAATCGTTTAGAGGAAATACGGAAAAAGCAAGGCATAAAGCAGGAGGAATTAGCTGCTGCGCTTGAAGTGTCAAGGCAAACAATTGGTTCACTTGAAAACGGGAGGTACAATCCGTCGATTATATTGGCATTTAAAATTGCAAAGTATTTCAACATGAGCATCGAAGAAATTTTTATTTATGAGGAGGGTCAAATATAATGGAAAAGATCGTTAAGCATTACATGACAGCTATATTTGGGTTGTTATTGCTATGTACAGGGATATACCTTGTAAAAACAATTACAGGGCCGCAGGAGATCATGAGGGCATTACCGTATATTTGCGTAGGGCTGGGATGCGGAATCTTCGGCCATGGAATGGGTGAGATCATTCGTTACAAGGCAGTAAAAAATCATCCCGAAGTCCAGAAAAAAATAGAAATTGAAAAGCAGGATGAACGCAATGTTGCTATTGCAAACCGCGCAAAAGCCAAGGCATACGATATGATGATATTCATTTTTGGGGCACTGATGCTTGCTTTTGCCTTGATGGGCGTCGATATGGCCGTGGTCCTGCTTTTAGCTTTTGCGTATCTCTTTGTTGCCGGATATGGCATATATTATCGCAGCAAATATGAAAAGGAAATGTAGATAAGCATTAGAAGCCCCGAAAACTAAGTGTTTCCGGGGCCACTATTCTGCTATTCAAGCTTTACAGCCATCATCTGGGCCTTTACGGACAATTCGGCAGCCTTGAACGCGTGCTCCTGCGTCATGGCGTTTTCGGTCCTGTTGAGGCAGTCGAGTATAAGCTGTCCGAAGTACGGATATCCGACCTTACCTTTGACAGGCAGGTGGACGACGCGTTCATTGTTGGCCAGATAGACCTGGTCTCCATCGGGATCACGAGCTATGTCGAGGCTCTTTCTGACTTCGATGAAGCCTTTCGTTCCCAGTATGAACAGTCTGCCGTCGCCCCATGCATCAAGGGCGTCTGGCGTGAACCAGTCAACACGGAAATAGTTCGTTGCGCCGTTGTCGGCAACGAGCGAAGCATCTCCGAAATCCTGGAAGTTCGGGTGCTCCTTGTTGTTGTAGTTGGCGATCCTTGCGTACTGAACGGTCGCGTCCTTGGCGCCCGTATAGAAGAGGAACTGTTCTATCTGGTGGCTCCCTATATCGCATAGTATGCCGCCGAACTGCTTCGTTTCATAGAACCAGTCGGGCCTGTTTTTACCGTGGCGGTGGGGGCCCATGCCAATGACCTGAACTACTCTGCCGATAGCGTCCTGTTCTATCAACTGGCCTGCGAAGACAGCGCTCTCGACATGCAGTCTTTCACTGTAATAGACGGCATATTTTTTGCCGGTTTTCTTAACTTTGGCTTTTGCCTGCTCGAGCTGTTCGAGTGTGGTCAGAGGAGCCTTGTCGGTAAAGTAGTCCTTGCCGGCGTCCATGGCGCGCAGTCCCAGAGCGCAGCGTTCTGAAGTTATAGCCGCTCCTGCGACCATATGTACCGAGTGATCGAGGAAGACTTCATCCTCGCTCCTTGCAACCTTGGCCTCCGGGAAAGCCTCGCAGAATTTTTTTACCTTTTCCGGGTCGGGATCATAGACCCATTTGAGCTGTCCGCCGGCTTCCTTAAGCCCCTGGCTCATGCCGTATATATGTCCGTGGTCGAGCCTTACCGCTGAAAATATAAATTCGCCCTCTTTTACAACTTTATTCGGTTTACCTTCAGGTACATAGAACATTCCATTTTCCTTGGACATGGTCAAACCTCCTTGAGATTATAGTTTCCTTCCCATCGTTATATTTTCATCCCCGAAATTCTCTACGCTGGCCGTCTTCTCATAGAAATGCGGCACACTGGCCCGGATGCCTTCCACGGTGTAGAAGGGGTCATTCTTGGTCAATGGCAGCTTTACCGGCTTTCTGCTTACAGACGACTCATATATCGCCGTGATCAGTTCTACCGTAGATCTGCCATCTTCACCCGATATCAGGGGCTTGCCTCCCGTCTCAAGCGCGTGCAGCAAATCGTCTATCAAAGGAGTGTGGTTCTCGTATTTTTGTTCGGGAAGCGAATTGTAAAAATCATCGATCTCTTTTTCAAGTTCGGAGTTCCTCTCGGGGAAACCGTTGCTCTTCGACTTGGAGGCGTACACCTTCCAGGGCGCGGATATTCTTGCTTTCTTCCCCTGAAACACTACCTGCTGTTCTTCGCCATGGTGTACGACGGAGCTCGTTATCTGTCCAAGAGCACCGTTCTTGTATTTCAGGAGGGCGATTGAGAGGTCTTCGACCTCGGCGTTGTCATGCGAGGTATTGCTCATTATTGCCTGCACTTCCTCAGGCTTGCCCATCATCCAGAGCATCATGTCAATGTGGTGGACGGCGTGATTCAAGGTACAGCCTCCGCCTTCCTTTTCCCAGGTGCCTCTCCACCACAGGTCGTAATAGCTGTGGCCTCTCCACCAGAACGAGTCTGCCTGCGCGTGTACGATGTCGCCTGCGAGGCCTGAGTCGAGAGTTTTTTTGAGATTCATATAGCTGGTCCTGTAGCGGTTCTGTGCAACTACAGAAAGAAGTTTTCCGCTTCTCTCAGCAGCTTCCAGAACCTTGTCGCACTCTTCGAGCGATGCGGCCATAGGCTTTTCTATCAAAACGTTCTTTCTGGCATTCAGCCCGTTAATGGCTATTTCGGCGTGAACATAGGGGGGAGTGCAAACATCTATAAGATCGATGTCCTCTCTTACCAGAATCTTCAGATGATCGTCGTAAACTTCTGCGTCTGTGAGCTTGAATTTATCCTTCTTCTCCTGAGCTTTTTCAGGATAGATATCGGCCAGTGCGACGATTTTGCACCTTTCGGGGAATGCAAGATACCCGGCGATATGGCTTTGCGAAATACCACCTGTGCCGACAATGGCAACTCTTATCATTTTTATCACCTTCCGTCAATGCATTTTTCTCTAATCATATGCAATACGCCGCAAAAACGCCATGGAGTATTTAATTATATTTGTACAATCTAACGATAAACGGACAAAATCACGGTCGTGCCGGCAACGTTGGGTAAAGAAGAGCAAAGGCTGCGTATTTTATATTTCATTTCGGATCCTGCGGATATATAATTATATTTGTACTATGTGATTTTATGAGGTGACCTGATTGGAACTTAAAAGTAACGGTATATACAATATTTTTCCCGAGCTTACGTACGCGGTCGATCGAATCGCAACTCCTTCGTGGTGTCTCAACAACAGGATGCAGACGCATAACCTGATGCTGCTGTATGATGGAAAGGCCGAATTCCGCTGCAATGAGAGCAGGTTTACTGCGGGGAGGGGGGACCTTCTGTACTACAAACCGGGTGATATGAGGCATGCCATCACATTTCACAATGAGCCTGTCAGATGCTATGCTGTGGATTTTCAATATACCTGTCCGGAGTATTTCAACAAGGAGTGGAAATTGACCGATCATACCCTTCCGTTTTCATTCTGGCAGAGGATAACTGACGGATTGCTGCTGCTGAAGCTGAATGATTTGTTCTCGGAATTGACAAAATCGGCGTTAACGGCCAGAGTCAGGACCGACGCCCGCGAAAGGGCCATACTGACGGAAATACTGATCCTGTTGTTCAAATTCACTGAACGTAACCAATTCAGCTATTCGAATGCAGGGAAGGTTGAAAGGGTCATCGAATATATGACCGATAATTATTCAAAAAATACGTCTCTCCGTGAACTGGCGGAATTTGCCCATGTAAGCCAATCCTATCTGGGCAGCATATTCAGGAGCGTTACCGGCAGATCCCCGATAGACTACCTGATAGAGATACGCATAAACAGGGCGAAAAATCTTCTGAAGGATGGTTACAGTGTCACGGATACCTCCAGGCTGGTGGGCTTCAACGATATATATTATTTCAGCCGGATGTTCAAAAGGAACGAAGGCATGAGCCCGTCCGAATACATTCGCACACGGGGCGTTGACGTTCTGCTGCGTTAGGGCAGTGCAGCCGTATTTAACACATTTATAACCGATATACTTAGCTATCACGATGTAATCATTTGTGGTATAATAGCCTTACAATGCAAGGCTATTATACGCCTCCGGCGGAATTTATGCGCCGCCGATAATTTGCCCTTGAATATTTGGGCGGCAAAACGGCGATGCGCAATTATACCATGATAAATGATGGTATAATTAACTAGATATGCTGGTAATTTTCTGTAATAAGTGAGGTTTTACTAATGAAAAAGTTTATACTGCTCTTTTTGACCATATTTGTGCTGCTGACCGGCTGCTCGTCCGCTTCCGGCCCAGATGGAGCCGCGGATGCAACGGGGGCTGTTTCAGAGAATACGTCCGGTACGAATGCGGGCGCACCCGGGACGCTTGACGGCGAGATCAGATTTTACCCGGCTATTGACCCCAATTATAAAACCGCCAATAACGAAGTATTCGATTTCTGGTTCGACATTCCTGCCGGCTGGAAAGCCGAGGATAATTCCGATGACGGTTCCGCGTATGATATTTTGCCGGGAAACGATAATGTCAAAATCAAAATATACGCTGAAATGAGGGACGGTTCCGAGGATGAATTTTACAAGTCCCTTGCCGGGGGCAACGGTATTGTTGATGATTTTACATACCGTGACGGCTGGATAGGGAAACATATCAAGGTAACGGACAATGAGGCATATTATGTGCGCATAGATGGCGACAGTTACATGATTTTGCACGTTGACGCCAATAATGCTCAGGAATGGAAAAAAGAAAATGAGGATATAATCGCATATATTGCCAAGAGCGCCAGAACAACAAGGGAGAGCTACGGACTGAGCCTTTCCGATGATAACAGGATTACTCCCGACGATCTTCAGCTGGGTAAAATCAAGCTCGACATGACCTATGACGAATTGATAGAGGCAATGGGTGTGAAACCGGAGCAGGAAGAGGCTGATGAACTCGAAGGACTGGATGCGAAAACACTGTTCTTTGCAGACGGCACCCAGGTATATATCGTCGATGGCAAAGTGTATTCCGTGAATGTTACAAGCTCTGATTTTGCTACGCCCAGGGGATTAAAAACGGGAGACAGCGAGGCAAAGCTGAAAAAGTTGTATGGAGAACCGTCCAGCGACGAAAACGGAGTACTGGGCTACAGTTATAACGGCTATGACTTGTTTACGGTAGTGATAGAGGGTGGCAAAGTCTCGCAGATACAGATAGACAAAGGTTCCTGGGACGTTGAGGTGTTCTAGGCGTATAGCGGGAGAGGTCATAAGGAGCACAGGCAGACGGAGGAAGATAGCGTAGAAGACAGCGTAGAAAGGCGGCTTAGAAGGCAGCGTAGAGCGCAGCGTAGAAAGGCAGCTTAGAAGGCAGCATAGAAGGCAGCGTAGAAGACAGCGTAGAAAGGCAGCTTAGAAGGCAGCAGATACAGGGAGACGGCGGAAGATAGTGTAGAAGGTAGACTAGAAGGTAAGTCAATACAGCATAGTCGGCACAGAGCCCAAATTCGTGAATAGACTGTAACACAACATCAGCTTAAATTCAAGGAGCAGAAGAAAATGCGGGACATACTGGAAAAGTACAAAAACGCGGCTGACTATATACGATCCCGGATCACCGGCGCTCCGCGGATAGGTATCATACTCGGCACCGGCCTGGGGCCGCTTGTTGACTTTCTGGAGGATAAGACTGAGATAGATTACAGGGATATCCCGGGATTTCCGCAGACTACGGTCGAAGGCCATGCAGGAAAGCTCGTTTGCGGTACACTGGGAGGAAAACGCGTCCTTGTCATGAAAGGGCGTTTTCATTTTTATGAGGGATATGAAATCGACCAGGTAGTCTTTCATATAAGAGTATTCAAGCTGCTCGGGATATCGCAGCTTCTCGTGACTAATGCAGCAGGAGGTATAAACCCGTGTTTTGAACCGGGCGATCTTATGCTGATAACGGATCACATAAGCTTTTTTGCACCATCACCACTAAGAGGCAGGAACCTTGGCGAATTCGGGGCGAGATTTCCCGATATGTGCAACGCTTATGACGACGGCTTGATTAAAATCGCGAGACGGGTTTCGGAAAAGGAGGGGATACCGGTGAGGGAAGGCGTTTATGCATTTGCCCAGGGGCCTATGTTTGAAACGCCTGCCGAAATAAGGGCGTTAAAGGTGCTTGGCGCGGACGCCGTCGGTATGTCGACCGTACCCGAAGTAATTGCTGCAAGGCACTCGGACATAAAGGTGCTCGGTATCTCCTGCATCACTAATATGGCGGCGGGAGTGCTGGATGAGCCCATAAAGCATTATGAAGTCCTTGTAACGGCGAAAAAGGCGGAAAAGAGTTTTGTGACGCTGGTTAGGGGTATTTTGAAAAGCTGGACTGAATGAGGGTAACCGAATCAGGTTTATAGATTTTAAAGGGGTGTTATGTAGATGAAATATTTGGATTTGGTAAACTGGAACAGAAAGGATCACTTCAACTATTTCAGGCAATTCGACTATCCGCATTTCAACGTATGCGCAAATATAGACATAACACGTTCATATAAACATATCAAGGAAAACGGATTGCCGTTTTTCATTTCTATGCTGTACGTTGCTTCCAAAACGGCAAACAGTATAAAAGAATTCAGATTGAGGATAAGGGGAGACAGTGTCGTTGAACATGAAGCAATCAGCCCTTCCTTTACGGTGATGACGGAAAACGATGTGTTCAATTATTGCACGGCACCTTACACAGACGATTACTGCAGCTTCAGGGCGAATGCATCGGCTTTGATAGAGAAAGCAAAAACAAGCACGGGACTCGAGGATGACGCTGGGCGTGATGACCTTTTGTACATAACAAGTCTCCCATGGGTGTCATTCACGTCAATAACCCACCCGATCAACATGAAGCAGGTTGACAGCATCCCAAGAATATCGTGGGGCAAATTCTATGAAGATGAAGGATATATGAAGCTGCCGCTGTCCATTCAGGCTCATCATGCCCTCGTCGACGGAATGCATGTCGGAGATTACTTCGCTAATTTACAGGAAATTCTGAATGATCCCAAGAAGTATCTATAATATACAGGCTGAAGAATGACGGCAAAGAGCTGGCGCTCAAAGGATACGGCTGGATGCTAAAAGTGCTTTCAAAAGTGGAAGAGAAAGGCGTAATCGATTATCTCATCAAAAACCGCCGTGACATGCCCAGGGTTGCTTTCAGATATGCGATAGAAAAGTTGGATGAAGAAAAACGCTCAAAATGCTACTAATGATCCGGATTTTATGGACAGCTTCGGGATATGCATAATTTCTCATAAATTATGTGATATGGGAGGCTTATTATGAAAAGGTTTGTTAGTTTGCTATTAATTTTGTTGTTCATTTTGTCCTCGGCATTATCAGGATGCGATCAGGATGAAAAGAGTGTTCAGAATTCAAGTTCACAGAATAATCCGACCGTTACTCCGGATGACCGCAAAGATCCGAATGATGACCGCAAAGCTCCGGATGACCGCAAAGCTCCGGATGACCGCAAAGAGCTGAAAGTTACAAAAGCCCCCGATGAAAAAATAATCAACGTTTTAAGTTACGATGATGAGCTCCCGATAGCGATTGAAAAGTTCAAGGAACTTCATCCGGATTTCGGTTATAAAATAAAGGTAACGGATACCTCTCTCGTTTGTTCGAGTCATGAAGTTATTCTTGATCAGGCACTGGCAGCAGGTAACCCGGATGTACCCGATATATATAGCGTCGAAAGCCCATATGCAGTAAAGTACACACAAGGTGAAGCCTGTCAATATGCCGCTGCCTATAAAGACCTTGGAATCGATGTTGACAATCTGCTAAAGGTAGCCTCTATAGCAAAATATTCCATCGACCTGGGAACAAACCCCGAAGGCGAGCTGGTGAGCCTTTGTTATCAATCAACGACAGGAGCTTTTATCTATCGTCGTTCGATAGCAAAAAAAGTCTGGGGAACTGATGACCCTTCCGCAATAAAAGGAATTGCAGGACCCGGGTGGGATAAGTTTTTTGAAGCTGCAGAGGATTTGAAAAAAAAGGGATATGTTATCTGCTCAAGCGCGGATGACATTTGGCAGGCTACAGCTAGAAGTGCTGATCAGGCATGGGTTGTTGGCGGCAAACTGGTTATTGATCCGAAACATGAGGAATTCATGGACATTGCAAAGAAGCTCAGGAAGAAGGGTTATGTGAATAATACCAGGGAGTGGACGGATGAGTGGTACAATGATATGAAAGATGGGGGAAGGAAGAAAGCCTTCGGTTTCTTTGGACCGACATGGTTCCTTAATTACAGACTCCTTCCTAATTGCGGAGGTAAAACAATTGGTAAAGGTACATATGGCGACTGGGCTGTATGTGAATCTCCAACAAGCTTCTACTGGGGAGGGACGTGGGTCCTTGCCAATAAGGATTCCAAAGTGAAAGATGGAGTAGGCGAGATAATCAAGTGGATAACTCTTGATACTTCGGAGACCGGATTCCAGTATTTACGGGCAAATGGCAAGCTGGGGCCGGGTGTAAAGGATGCAGTACCTTCTGCCGTGGTTATGAGAATGTCTGACGCTAAAATTGATTTTCTCGGCGGTCAAAATCTCTTCGATGCGTTTATTTCTGCCGGAGATGATACAAACGGTAAGAACGCTACTAAGTATGACGATACAATCGACTTTTATTGGCTTAATCAGGTGCATGAATATACAGATGGTAAAAAATCACGAGAAAAGGCAATCGCCGATTTTAAAAAACAGGTCGCAGATAATCTTGATGTTATTGTTGAATAGCGTATTCATGGAGGTTGTATGCTGGATAAATCTTTAAAGTATTATGATGTATTGATGAAACGAGTTGGTGGTATTACACCGGTTTGAGGAGAGATCCTTGGATATACTGGGTAGCTGTCACCCTGGAATATCAGGGGCAGGGCATAGATAAAGCGCTTCTTTCTGAAAAGCCATGGAATTGTTAAACGATATTTATGGTAAAGGCCGGCTCTCACAAAGAACAAATGTTCGATTTTGCATTGATATGGGCTTGCTTATGGTATATAATGGATAGGGAAAGGTACTCAGGTTTTAAATAGGGATTATGTATTTCAGGTTCCTTCCAGTAAATTCTCAGATATAAGGACGGCGACGTTATAGTTGCTGCAGGGAATTTACCAAGGAAGGAGGTGGTTGCATGAGTAATATATTGTATACCAACATCGGTTTTTTTGTTGTCTGGTGTATTAAATATGTATTCATCCCTTTGGGAATAGCTGTTTTTCAAGAATTATAGTAGACAAGCTATTAAAACCACATCCGGAAAGACAAAGAAAAAAACGGTTTAACAAAAACCGTTTTAAGTAAATCCCCTATTAGAACCTGACAGCAACAAGCGTCGCCGTCCTTATTTATATTATAACACATTAATTACAGATGTAAACAAAAGGCTAATTAAAGTAATTCTAAACCTGGAGCAGGATATCACTAACAAAGCAGTCAGCGCAAGTGCGAGCATGGTTTGAGTCTCTGATTTGGCTTCTGACATTGTCTCGGCTACAGTCGGCTGCTCGGCCCACGCATCCGGCATAAATGTTGTAAAGCCTTCGCAGGATTTTCAATAGAGACTCGGTTTTATTGCAATGCAGTTCTAATTTTTTTGAGGAGGTAATGGATGGAAAGTGCAAGAGACGAAATGAAATCTTTGCTTTGTGATTTAGGTGCTTTTATCAAAGAACAATGTGTTGAGGAAGAAAATAAGCAGTTTGATATACTAAAGAAGCAAAAACAAGTGCTTCCGGAAGACGTATATCCATATAAACGCTCAAATGGGTACTACAGATTAGTAAAATCTGATTTAGTTGATAATGAAATTGATAGGTTAATAATGCTTGTTTAATCAATTATTGCAGTTCTGCTTTTCTTGGCTAATCTAAGGTAAATATAAAATGGTATAGATTAAGGGACTCCCAAGTTGTAGAAAACCTCAAGTAGATAGGTAGTCAGCTGCATACAGAATAGATCATGAAAATAATAAAGGAAGATAATAAAGGAAGATAATAAAGGAAGATAAATAACATGTGTGATCGTATCGGCGAAGCTATATCTCTATACGGGCTTGAAAACGCCAAGGCTACTCTTCTGCGGCACAATGAAAATTGTACTTATCGTATCGACTGCAAGGGGCAATCTTTTTGTCTTCGATTAAAAACTCCGGTTTCCGGCTTCAATTTGGCTGTTTTGGTCGGAGATCAGGAAATGCTCCTGCGAAGCGAATTAGGCCTCATTAGCGCACTGGGAGAACAAACAGACATCCCGGTACAAAAACCGGTGAAAACCCTTTCCGGCGATGTGATCGCGCAGCTTTCGGATGGAACGCTTGTGAGCCTGCTAAGCTGGATGAAGGGAGTACCATTTGATTCTGTAAAACATACTGAGCAAATGCTGGTTTCTGCAGGGCAGACACTGGGAAAGCTTAGAAACGCTGTTGAGGCCAATCCCAACCTAAGTTCTTTTGCCAGGTTTTCCTATGATCAGAAACTCATGAATAACATTGCTGTCAAAGCAGAGCAGGGAGCCGAATACCTTCCTGAAAAAGCAATCCGGAGTATCATAAAAGCGCTTGATACTGTGTCTTTTATTATGGACGAAATAGATAAAAGTGAAGTGGTATTGATTGCCCACGCCGACCCGGGTTTTGGCAATATGATTTGGACAGGTGAAGGAGTAGGGTTGATTGACTGGTCGCTCACAGGATACGCTCATTCGTACATGGATCTTGGCGGCCTTATGGGTGCAACGTCAGACCGGGAAGAGCAGCGGTTATTACAAAGAGGTTGGGAAAGTATTCGCGGAAAGACAAACCGCCGTTATTTGGACGCTTATTTCTCGCTTGCTGTGTTGCTTTTTGTCTGTTGCCAGTATACACGGGCTAATGAATGGACCGATTGGTTTCCGGCGGCACTTGAGCGTTGGCAGGAAACAATCTTTGATCCATTTTCGTCAGGAAGCCTGATCCCATGCATTCTGTGATTAATAGATAAAACGAATACCACCAGTGATAATGTTATACCATTGATAATTAGTATAAAGAATGGTATACTATATTGTATATTGATTAGTCTACAGAGGTGTTGATAAATGAGTGATACAACTACCATTAGAGTCAGTAGAGAAGTATACAATGATGTAAAGACACTTGCAAAAAATCAGAATGAGAATATACAGGATGTTATTGAACATGCAATAACTGAATACAAGAAGAAGAAATTCTTTGACAGATTGAATGCTGCATATGAAAAGCTGCAATCTGATCCGGCTGCATGGTCGGAAGAGCAAAAAGAAAGAGAAGTTTGGGACATAACGTTATCTGATGGATTGGAGAGCGATGATGAGGGCAAATAGGGGAGAAATATGGTTAATTGACTTAAATCCTGCTATTGGGCACGAACAATCCGGAATAAGACCTGCATTAATTATTTCTGATGATATGTTTAATTATAGTCTTGCTGAAATGGTTATCATAGTCCCGATAACAAGCAAGAACAAAGGGATACCTACCCATGTCGAAATCAATTGTGATTGCCTTAAGGTTACGAGTTATATAAAGACTGAAGATATTCGTTCTGTCTCGACAAAGAGGTTAAGTCGAAAGCTTGGAGAAATTGATAAACAGAGTATGAGTCTTGTTGAGGAAAGAGTTAAGTTGCTTCTTGGTTTTTTTTGAGGAAAGGTTTTACAAAGTAAAGAGCCGTTAATTAAGAAGAGAGCCGTCAACTGCTTTATTTAAAGCAATCAACGGCTCTTGTTTTTGTATATCCGATATCCACTAACTACCTCTGGCTCATGTCGTATGGTATGCCTTCGGCTTTAGGAGCTCTCGACTTCTTCGATGTAAACGCGAGGACGACCATCGTCGCAAGATAAGGCAGCATCTTGTAAAAGACCTGATTGATATTCAGCGCGTCAAGGAAGGGGATAAGAGCTATCGAATATGCCAGTGTGCGCAGGAATGCGAAGAATAGTGCAGCAAGCAATATTTTGAGCGGCTTCCACTGACCGAATATCATAACTGCCAGCGCAAGGAAGCCGAATCCGGCGACGCCCGTATGACCGTTGATATTACTGTTCATGATGCCTACGGCATAGAAAAATCCGCCTATACCTCCCAGTATACCTGAAATGCCTACGCCTGCGTGGCGCATGACATAGACGTTTATACCGACGGAGTCGGCTGCGTGCGGATGCTCGCCGCATGAACGCAGGCGAAGCCCGAATTTGGTATTATAGAAAATGATCGTCGCAATAATCAGGAACAGGATCCCTATATAAACCGAAAGATAGGTGTTCTGGAAGAACATTTTCCCGAGTATCGGTATATCGCCGAGTCCAGGCACCTTTTTAATGTAAAAGTTCATGTCGGTCGTGATACCGTCGCTGTTGAAAAACATTTTTGAAAACAGAAGAATGACGGCAGGTATAAGCATATTCAATGCCGTTCCGGTAATGGTCTGGTCTGCCTTCATATTGACGGCTGCAAAAGATAGAAGCATGGAATACAGCAAGCCCGCAACCGCCGCAACCGCCATTGCAAGCAGCAATATCAACTGAGGGTCCATCGGGGCGCCCTTTATATAGTAGACGAACAGACAGCCAAAAAACGCACCGAACAGCATGATGCCTTCAAGAGCTATATTTATAACGCCGCTGCGTTCGCTGAACATACCGCCCAGAGCCACCAAAAGCAGGGGAATGGCAACCGGAAGTGTATTCTGAATGAGATAGTACAATGTCTCCATAGCTTACACCACCTCCTTTTTATGCTTTTTGAATACCTTAACGACTACGGAATTCATAAACATTGCAAAAGCTGAGAAGTAAATGATTACCGCGATAACAACGTCGATAATCTCGGGCTTAAAACCGAACAGGCTTGCCAGCGTGCCGCCGCGTTGGATGTACGAGATAAACAGGGCGGAAAAGATGATGCCGACCGGACTCGAGTTTCCTAGCAGCGCTACCGCGATTCCGTTGAAGCCGTTCGCTGCGATTACGTTTATCGGTTCATAGGTCATGCTGCTGCCGGCGATCGTGGAGGGCGCCATAATGGCGAATGCTCCGCCGAAGCCCGCCATGGCTCCCGCGATTGCCATGGTCAGAATGATATTGCGCTTGCCGTTCATGCCGGCATATGCGCTTGCATGCTTGTTATAGCCCGTTGCTTTCAATTCGTAGCCGAAGGTCGTTTTATTCAGAACGATATATAAGATGACAGCGATGACTATGGCAATGATAATGGAAACGTTAACGCTCGAATTTGCGATACCCAGCGCAGGCAATTTCGCTGAATCGGGGAGATAAGCGGTTCTGGTTTTTGTAGGAATATACATAGCGGCGTTTCCCTGTATCAGCATATCTACCAGATACATGCCTATATAGTTGAACATGATCGAGGTGATTACCTCGTTGACGTTAAGCAATGCCTTGAATATACCGGGGATCAACCCCCAGAGCAAACCGCCGACCATACCTGCAGCTACTGCAGCCATCCAATGTAAGCCGGCAGGGAGGTCCCACATGATTCCGACATACAAAGCGAAGAACATTCCCATAGTATACTGACCGGAAGCTCCGATGTTGAACAGGCCCATTTTAAAGGCAAAGCCCACAGCCAGACCGGTCATCAGTATGGGAGTGGCAAAATAAAGAACGTCGCCGAGACGTCCCATACCGCCGAACAATATCATCTGGAAGCCCGGAAGGGAATTGTCGGGGCTGGCGGCGAGCATTATTATGAAGCCGAAGACGAGACCAAGGAAAATGGCCAGCAACGCTGCGGTAAATGCCGAAAAGCCTTTGCTTTTTGTAATTCTTTTGAAATCAAATGACTGCATGTTCAATCTCCTTTGCCATCTGACGTTTTGCGCCCGACATGTAAAGGCCGAGCTCCTGTACGGTGACTGTTTTCGGATCGAACTCGCCGACTATTTCACCCTCGTACATAACAAGTATACGGTCGCTTACATTCATGACCTCTTCTAGCTCGAGAGACATCAGCAAGACTGCCTTGCCGGCGTCGCGCCTTACCACGAGCTGTTTGTGGATATATTCGATCGCGCCTACGTCCAGGCCTCTTGTTGGCTGTACCGCTATCAACAGTTCATGCTCCTTATCGATTTCGCGGGCAAGTATTGCCTTCTGCTGGTTGCCGCCCGACATGCTTCGAACGGTGGTGACCGGTCCCTGTCCGCTGCGGATGTCATATTGCTCTATCAGCTTTTCCGCATAGGACCGAACTTCATGGTCCTTAATAAAATTATAATTCTGGAACTCCGGCTGCCAGTATCGCTCAAGCACAAGATTCTGTTCAAGTGTATAATCGAGTATCAGGCCATGTTTCTGACGATCCTCCGGAATGTGACTCATTCCTGTTTTTGAACGCGTGCGTATCGATGCCTTCGTAATATCCCTGCCGCACAGCGTGATGCTCCCGCCGCTCATTTTTTCAAGCCCGGTGAGGGCCTGGATGAACTCGGTCTGCCCGTTTCCGTCTATACCGGCCAGACATACGATCTCTCCGGCTCTTACGTCGAAGGAGACATTTTTGACTGCGTTGTTCCTGTGAGTTTTGGAAGGTACAGTGACATTTCTTACGGAAAGTACGACGTTATCGGGTTTTGCGTCCTTTTTGTCCACCTTCAGCAGTACGTCGCGTCCGACCATCATCCTGGACAGTTCTTCCTTTGTGGTGTCTTTTATATCTACGGTGCCTATCAGTTTACCCTTGCGCAATACTGTGCAGCGATCGGCAACAGTGATGATCTCGTTTAATTTGTGGGTTATAAAAAGGATGGATTTGCCCTCTCTTGCGAATCCCCGCATGATTTCCATGAGTTCGTCGATTTCCTGCGGAGTCAGAACCGCGGTCGGTTCGTCGAAAATGAGTATCTCATTATCACGGTACAGCATCTTTAATATCTCTACGCGCTGCTGCATCCCCACCGATATGTTTTCTATCAGGGCATCGGGGTCAACCTTTAGGCCATACTGCCCACTGAGCTTCATTATTTTTTCACGTGCTGTTTTTCTCTGCAGAAAGCCCATTTTATTCGGCTCAACGCCTAAGATTATATTTTCCAGTACCGTAAAAATCTCCACGAGCTTGAAATGCTGAAGTACCATACCAATGCCCAGATCGTTGGCATCGTTTGGGTTATTGATCTTTATGACCTTTCCGTTCTTCCTGATCTCACCCTTTTCGGCCTGGTACAGGCCAAAGAGCACGCTCATCAGCGTGGATTTTCCCGCGCCGTTTTCGCCCAGAAGGGCGTGAATCTCACCTTTTTTTAACTTAAGGGTAATGTCGTCATTGGCGATGATACCCGGAAATTCTTTCGTTATATGAAGCATTTCAATAATATAATCTTCCATATAACCCTCTTCCTAAAGATTTGATATTGATAATATATTCAAAATCACCGGCGCATCAAGCGCCTGCAATTTCGAACGAGACTCTGCAAAGCTTATTACGTCAGCACATAAGCTACTTAATCATGCTGCGCAGCAATTTCCTATATTACATATATAAAAGGGGAAAGACAGATGCCTTTCCCCCTATATAGACCTGCACTTGCATAAGGCTTAAGGCCATTGAATAAGGTAATGTGGTTTTCTATTATCTTACAGTTACTGCGACCTTCTTGAGGTTGAGTCCGGAAACCAGTTCGTCCGCAGTAGCATAACCGTTCTCCGCAGCTACATTGATGGTACGTATCGGCTTTACCGAACCGTCTGAAAGAGTTTTGTACAATGCATCATAATCAGCCTTGGTGAAAGATTTGAATCTGTCGAATGCATTGCCGTTTGCCTGACCGATAACTGTTGTCGGAAGGCTTATACCGTCGTTTAATGCATCGAATACTGTGGTTTTGGCTCCGTAAGTATCCCAGCTCTTGTCAGTATAGATGGATTTGAGTATAGCCTGAACGGATGCGCCGAGGCCCTTCATGGCAGAGGTGATAACCGTTTCGCTGTCATATCTCTGGTCAACGTCTACGCCTATTACCTTCTTACCAGCTTCGTTAGCAGCAGCCATAACGCTCTTTCCTACAGAACCGCCGCATGCAAATATAACTTCGGTACCTTCCTGGTACATTGTCTTTGCAGTAGCCTTGTTGGTATCGGTTTCCGCGAAGTCGCCGGTGTAGTGGTAAGTAGCGGAAATTGAACCGTCGGCAAGACCCAGTTTTGCAGCGGCAGCTTCAGCACCCTGCAAATAACCATAGCCATATGCCTGAACTGCAGGAACTGCCATACCGCCCATGAAACCGATCTTCGTGTAACCGTCCTGTACTGCGGCATAGCCGGCAAGATAACCGGGCTGCTCTTCGGCATACGTAACGCTTGCTACGTTTCCTTCGGTTTTGTATACTGCAGGAACGTCTTTTGTTCCGGCAGAGTGGGGTGCTCCATCCAAAAGTATGAATTTAACATTAGGATATTTTGTCTGTGCTTCGTAAACCGGCACTTCAAAAAGATAACCGGGTGTTACGACAACTTTCGCTCCGCCGGTGACAGCCAGGTCGATAGCTGCAAGATAACCGGCATCGTTTGCTTCTTCGGGTTTGTAGTACTTGCGTGTGATCTTGTTTGCATCGGCAAATGCGACTACACCTTCCCATGAGCCCTGGTTGAAGGATTTGTCATCGATGTTGCCCTTGTCGGTAATGAGTGCGATCTCGAAGCCTTTTGAAGCTGTCGTGCCACAGCCTGCGAACAGAGTGGTCACCAGTGCAAGAGCCAATACAAGTGCCGCGATTCTCTTCATAAATATTTCCTCCTGTTAATTTTATATTGGGAATATGTCTACTAAATATATTTTAACATGCCTAATATGAAATACAACTATTTACCCATGACATATTGAACAATTTTATGCAATGTATGTATAAGGCCTGATATTTCAATATATGGTGACATTATTCCTTTCCACCTTTGCATAGATCAGCGGCCTTTGTTCTGGCTTTGAATCGGATACCCCGATCGCTTTGAGGAAATGTTCCTGCGCGCTGCTTACCAGCGACCCATCGGAGGTGTGGAGCACGGCCAGAGTATCTCCCATGTTCACATGCTCGCCGGTTTTCCTGCTGAGTGTTATGCCTGCAAGGTAATCTATCGGACTGTCCTTCTTTTCGCGCCCCGCGCCGAGCATTACGGATGCGATACCTATAGCCTCGGTATCCATCCGGGAAATATAGCCGCTGAAGGGTGATTTTACTTCATGGATTACAGGCGCGGCGCCGAACAGGGAAGTATCCCTGATGACGCTGGAATCGCCGCCCTGCGCTTCGACCATCACGCAGAATTTTTCCAAAGCGGAGCCGCTTTCTATCGCGGATTTCACCATTTCCATACATTGGGAAATATTACCTTTGCCTGCAAGCTCCAGTAAATTCGCCGAAAGCTCGAGGCAGCAATCGGTCAA
>JAEYOM010000050.1 GCA_023411715.1 Bacillota bacterium
TTGTCGCAAGCAGTGTTAAACAACCGCCAGTGGTTGCAGGTGTCATAGTTCCTGCAGGAACCGATACCACTAAAACGTCGGCATCAAACGGCGGATCTTCCACAACACCTACAAATCCCTCGAATCCGGCCAAAACAATTTCCGTAAGCGACATGAAATTGGTTGATTCTGATGGTACATTAAGAGGTTTGGATTTATCAGGCGTAGCTGACGACGGTATAAGAATAAAGGGCTTTAGAGCTACGAGTAACGTAGCTTCTGTAGAAGCTGTTATAGAAAGCATCACATCACCGCTCACGGGTACTATGACAGTGGGAATTAAGAGAAGCTTCTCAAGCAGTACTGTTGATCTGGGAATATCCGATATCTGGCCTCCTTATATTGCAAGCAGGGAAGATGTCAGCATAGGCGGGATGAAGCAGGTATTCGGTGAATATGTTACAGTTAACGTAACAATTAAAGGAACAGGGTCATATACGGATTATCAGGCACTCAGCACTTCCATCAGAGTAAAACTTTCCGACGATAACGTGAGCAGCAGCCTTCCCGCCATTTCCGACTGGGCAACGCTCAGCTACGACGCGGGAACGAAAACACTTACAGCAAACCTGAAGGATGATAAGCAAAACCTGAAGTTTTCCACATACAAGGGTGCGGCCATGGAGCTTTTCCTTAATATGGCCGGAACTCTGAATCAGTATGTAGGCATCGGCAGTGATCTTTCAATCAGTATAGACGACGGTAATACCTGGTATAACAACCCGCAGGATCTTTCGCAAAGAGCTGGCTTGAAAAGCGATCTGCTTTCCAAATGGAGCTTGGATACTTCGAACGACACATTTTCGGCTCTGGCGGGCCATACATTAACATGCAAATATGGTAGCAATAATACTAAGTATTATGTAAAAATTGTCGCTTGACAAAGAATAAAACTGGAATTATTTAAGTATTGGTTAAATCGATTTATCAACAGATGGGCTGAAAGAAAGAAAATACCGTTTGATTGCATGATCAGCGGTATTTCTTTCTATCAAATATGTATTTATGGAGGGCAATTGAAGAAAAGAGCCAAAAAAAGTATTGTTTTAATAGCAGCTATTGGGATAACCGCGTTTTTGGCGTTTTACATACCTAACGCCAGCAGTATCAAAGGAAGAGATGGTTATAAAAGCGATGCGGCTTCCGTAGCTGATACTATTTCTTTAGATGATACGGATTCCGGTGCTGAGGTTTCTTCAAAGGCTTTAGCCGGCACAGAAACAGAATCCGCCAATTCGGGCGGAGCTGGAAATTACATAGTAGATTCTTCAAATAACAGTACAGTATCGGTATCTGATAGTACTTCTTCAAACACTTCAACCACCGGCGAAGATAAAGAGCCCACGATTGACGTATCCGGTGGCACTTCGAACGGCAAAACCGAAAAAGAGGTGGAGCCCTACAGCCAGGAATGGGTGGATAAAAGGATTGAAGACCATAAGGACGAAATTGACGAGGATGATCTGAAAAACTTCAGATATATCGTGAACAAGCTGGGGGCCGGAAAGGTTGCGGCATATTTTGAAGGCGGGTTGTCGCAGGAAGACCAGAAAGAGCTTTACAGCTATATGAGAAGCGTGTTGACAGATTCGGAGTATGACTCTGCAAGGCAACTGTTTATAGAGTACAATTGGCTTTTATACGAGGAATGATCCTAAATGATTGATATACACTCACATATTTTATATGGAATTGATGACGGTGCAAAGAACGAAGAAATGACATTGAGCATGCTGCGGATAGCTGCGCAGGAAGGCCTGTTACACATAGTCGCTACACCTCATTTCATTTATGGTGCCAACCGTTACAGAATGGAAACGCTGAAGGCGAGATTTGATGAAATAAGAGAGCTGATAAAAGAGAACAAATTGGACATCAGGATTTATGAAGGCAATGAGCTCTTTCTGGACGAGTACCTTCGTGAGTGCCTCGGCAACAAACAATGCAATACGCTGGCAGGAACCAGATATGTACTTGTGGAGCTGCCTGTTGTCGGTTTCCCTAAAAACACAGAAAATTTGTTGAGCGGTTTATTGAGTGACGGATATGTTCCGGTGCTGGCCCATGTGGAAAGATATGACGAAGTACAGAAGAATCCGGATGTATTGCAGCGCTTTATTGAGCTGGGGTGTCTAGCCCAATTGAACTGCACGTCCATTACCGGGTTGGCCGGCAAAAAGGAGCAGGAGACTGCAAAGCTGTTATTACAATGCAATATGGGCCATCTGGCTGCTTCGGATTCGCACTCCAATCGCAGAAGGGCTCCGAGAATGAAGGAAGCTTATAATACTGTTATTGGCTGGCTCGGGGAGGAAAGAGCAAGGAGGATCTTTAATATCAATCCTGAATGCATACTTAAAAATAGTATGATGGAATTGGACAAGCCTGTGGAAGCAGGGAAAAAGAGATTTTTCATTTACAGTATAGCTAAATTCTTTGCCAATGGGGGTCAAAAAGTTGCAAAGTGAACAAAATGGAATGCAGCAGGAACTGGATTTAAGAGAAATACTACATATCCTGTCTGTTCGTTGGTGGATCGTCGCAGTATTTTTTATAATTTCAGTTACAATAACCGGAATCGTAACCTTCAAGATGATCGATCCGGTCTATAGAGCAGAAACGTCACTTTTTGTCGGTAAAGAAAGCGACAAGATAGCATCACTCGATCTCGGTGAGTTCAACCTGAATAAAAGCCTTGTTACGGATTACCGGCAGATAATACTGAGCCGTCTTGTATCAAAGGAAGTAATCAGCGAAATCGGTCTCGACATGACGGTGGACGATTTCCAGAAAAAGGTAGATGTAACGACGATACAGGATTCAAGGCTCTTCAAGATATCGTTTGAAAGCACGGATCCCAAGCTTGCCATGGATGTGGCCAATGCGCTGGCAAGAGTTATCATAGAAAAGGCTAAGGATATAATAGAAGTAAAGAATGTCCAGGTAGTCGACACAGCGGAGCTGCCGGAAAAACCGGTCAAGCCTAGCAAGGCACAAAATATGGCTATTGCAGGTATACTGGGAATAATGGTCGGGATCGGCGTAGTTTTGCTAATCGAGTACATGGATTATACTATAAAAAACGCAAAGGATGTCGAGAAACACCTTGGGCTTGTTACTATAGGTGAAATACCGCTGTTTGCCGGAGAAAAGAGAAACACTAAAAAGCGCTCGACATCCAGTGGAAAGAGCGCCCGAAGAAAAGAGGCAGCACATGACGGCGCGAGTCCCAACGTGCATCTCAGCCCAAGTCTTATATCGGTTCTTGACCCGAAGGCTCCCGCGTCCGAAGCTTACAGGTCGCTGCGTACTAATATCGGATATTCCGGAGTCGACAAGCAAATGCAGTTAATCATGCTGACAAGTCCGGGGCCGGCAGAAGGTAAATCCACTACGTCTGCAAATATAGCCGTCGGTTTGGCGCAATCCGGCAAGAAGGTACTGATCATGGACTGCGACCTTAGAAAGCCAAGGATACACAAGTATTTCTCCCTTCCAAACGATGTAGGTGTAACAGATATAATAATTAAAAACTGCCCGTACAACAGTGCAATAAAAACAACGGATACGGTCAGTAATCTCAGTATAATGTGCAGCGGTTCGATTCCGCCCAATCCTACGGAAATACTTGAATCACAAAAAATGGCCGGCTTGATAACAAGCTTGAGGGACGATTTTGATCTGATTATAATTGATACGCCTCCTATCGGACAACTTGCCGACGGAGCCATTATTGCCGGTTATTCGGACGGTGTGATACTCGTTGTTGCATCGGGAGAATCAAATATCGATATGGCTGTACACGCCAAAGAAGCGCTTGAACATGTAAACGCAAAAGTTATAGGAACGGTACTGACCAAGATAAGCAAGTCAACAAGCGGCAGTTACTACCATTACTATAATTATGATAAATATTATGAAGCTTCTGAATAGCAAATGCATTCAAGTCTCATTATTAGACCTATATCGACGTAGTACTTACTAATAAAACAATTGACTTATGGCATATTATGTAATAAGATAAATACTTGCATATAGTAGTTAATATGCTTAATTGCGAAGCATTACCATTTTTAAGCCAGGATCGGATAGAGTTATATGGCTTAAAATTTAGATTAATAGAATAGTAAGAGGGTTGTAAAATGTCTGTACTGATTAGAAAAGTATTTCTTTTGTTCGTTGATGTTCTATTGGTAAATCTTTCGTTCTACCTTGCATTACTGATAAGGTTTGAATTCAATATCCCTGAAAGCTATTTTAATTTGTTTATTAAAAGCATTCTATTTATTACAGTCATACAGATCGCAGTATTTTACATTTTGGGTCTTTACCGGAGTCTTTGGGAATACGCAAGCATAGAAGAATTGATGCAGATATTCGTAGCCACACTGTCCGCAAGCATTCTAATATTGGTTACAGGGATCATAATCGGAGAAAGGATGCCATTTTCCGTATGCATTGTAGCCTGTGTCCTTATGTTCATGTTTACAGGCTTCAATAGAATAAGCTGCCGTTACTACCGAAGGTATAAGTCGATAAAGCTTAAAATGAATGGAAAAAGCAGCAGGGTCATGATCATAGGCGCAGGCAGCGCAGGTTCGATGCTGATCAAGGAATTGAAAAACAATCCCGAATTAAATTCAAATCCTGTTATTGCAGTCGATGATGACAAAGGAAAGCAGGGCACCAGGATAAATGGAATACCTGTTTTTTCAGGCCGGGATAAAATAAGAAAGCTTGCCTCGCGATACGAAATCGATGAAATATTAATTGCGATCCCTTCAGCATCCAAAAGGGATATGGCTGATATATTGAGTATCTGCAAATCAACCAGATGCAAGTTGAAGACTCTTCCGGGCGTTATGGGATTGACCGGAGGGCAGGCAAGCGTCAAACAGCTTAGAGATGTAAACATAGAAGATCTGCTCGGCCGTGATGAGATCGTACTTGATAACGAGGAGATTTCAGATTATCTGAAGGACGAAACAGTACTGGTGACAGGCGGGGGAGGTTCGATAGGCTCGGAGCTCTGCCGACAAATAGCACAGTTCAAACCAAAAAAGCTTATAATTTTCGATATTTATGAAAACAACGCTTACGACCTGCAGAATGAATTAATATTTACATATAAGGATTCACTGGATCTGGAAGTACTGATAGGCTCCTGCAGGGACAGGGAACGTCTGAAAGAGGTTTTTGAAAAATATAAGCCGGGCGTCGTGTTCCATGCCGCGGCGCATAAACATGTACCTCTGATGGAAGGCAGCCCTGTCGAAGCTATCAAAAACAATGTTTTCGGGACATTGAACACCGCAAGACGCGCCGCTGACAACGGAGCCAAAAAATTCATACTCATATCCACAGATAAGGCGGTAAACCCCACCAACATAATGGGAGCATCCAAAAGGCTCGCAGAGTTGATCGTCCAGTCCATGAACAGAACCGGCGATACGGAATTCGCGGCAGTCCGCTTCGGAAATGTCCTTGGGAGCAACGGCAGCGTAATACCTCTTTTCCAGAAACAGATCGCGAAAGGCGGACCTGTTACGGTAACTGACAAGGAAATAATCAGGTATTTCATGACAATACCTGAAGCGGCGCAGCTGGTGATCCAGGCGGGTGCGCTGGCAAAAGGCGGCGAGGTCTTCGTGCTCGATATGGGAGACCCAATAAAAATAGACGACCTTGCACACGATCTGATCAGACTTTCAGGTTATCAGCCGGATGTCGACATGAAAATAGAATATACCGGATTAAGACCGGGTGAAAAGCTTTATGAAGAACTGCTTATGGCTGAAGAAGGCCTCGAAAAAACAGCCCATAAAAAGATTTTCATCGGTAAGCAGTCCGATATGAGTTTCAAAGAAATAATCCTGTGTATAAAAGCGCTGGAAAACTCGATGGATAGTGAAGAAGCGATAAGGGAGTGCATGGCGAAGCTTGTTCCGACTTACCGGTATCGCTATGAATACAGCAAACCGACTCTTACCGTCAGTAACGAACAGACCGCGGGGGAAAGGGCCGACAGGAAGAGTGGACAGAAAGCGGCCGATGACGGGAAACTCAAGGTTATTATGCAGAGCAATGCTTCGCAATAAAACGAATTCGGATATTTCACCGTACTGTAAACTATGGTAAACAAGTGCAGGATTAAATTATAAAATTATGAACTAAGGGGATGTCAGCTTGGAACGTAAGAGGATATATTTGTCTCCGCCGCATATGAATGGATATGAGCAAGAATATGTCAGGAATGTATTCGACACTAATTGGATAGCTCCATTGGGTCCTCACGTGGATGGTTTTGAAAAGGAATTGTCGGAGAGGGTGGGCGTGAAAAGCGCCGTTGCATTATCGTCAGGCACAGCCGGCATACATCTGGCGCTGAAATACCTCGGCGTAGGACAGGGAGACTTTGTCTTCTGCTCGTCACTGACGTTTTCAGGCTCATGCAACCCGATAATGTATGAAAAAGCCATACCGGTTTTCATTGATTCCGATCCGGAAAGCTGGAACATGTCGCCGGCAGCTCTCGAGAAGGCTTTTCAATGGGCTAAGGCTAATAATTCGCTGCCTAAAGCGGTAATAATCGTAAACCTGTATGGACAAAGCGCTGACTGGGACAGGATACTACCTGTCTGCGACAGGTATGGTGTGCCGGTAATCGAGGATGCAGCCGAGTCGCTGGGTTCGGAATACAAAGACAGACCCACCGGAAGCTTTGGCCGTTTTGGCATATTTTCATTTAACGGCAACAAGATTATAACCACCTCGGGAGGCGGAATGGTCGTATCCGACGATGAGGACGCGATCAGGAAGCTGCGTTTCTGGGCTACGCAGTCAAGGGAGCCAGCCAGGCATTACGAGCACCGGGAAATCGGGTATAACTACAGGATGTCCAACGTTTGTGCGGCAATAGGCCGCGGCCAGCTGAAAACCCTGGATGAGAGGGTTAGGGCTAAGCGGGATATTTACGGCAAATACAAAAGGGCGTTTGAAGGGCTGCCTGTCGAGATGATGCCGATACTGGACAAATGCAGGCCAAATCACTGGCTGTCCGTATTGACGATAGACAAGGACAGCAGGGTGAAGCCCGACGATATAATAACTTCACTCGAAAAGGAAAACATCGAGTCAAGGCCTCTTTGGAAACCTATGAATTCGCAGCCGGTTTTTCAGGGATACCAATATTTCAGACATAATGATAATATTAGCACAGGGGACGATCTGTTCGCCAGAGGCGTCTGCCTGCCTTCGGGTACTGCGATGACCGATGAAGAACTTGACTTGGTCATAAGTATCGTAAGGTCGAACTGGTAATGTGCAGTTCACAGAAAAAAGCAAGGGGATCGACGTGTATAGAAAATTTTTTAAGCGGGTACTTGATCTGATATTGTCACTTTGCGCACTTATCGTACTTTCACCCGTATTGCTTACAGTGACGATATTGGTGAGGCTAAAGCTGGGAAGCCCCGTTATATTCAGGCAGGCTCGTCCCGGAAGGAACGAAAGGATTTTCACGCTGTATAAATTTCGAACCATGACCGATGAAAAGGACGCCTCGGGAGAACTGCTGCCGGATGAAATCCGACTGACCAATTTCGGCAGATTCCTGCGTTCGACCAGTATCGACGAGCTTCCCGAGCTCTGGAACATTTTCAGGGGCGATATGAGCATAGTAGGCCCGAGACCGCTGCTTGTACAATACCTGCCCTTGTATAACGCAGAGCAAAAGAGGCGACATCTTGTCAGGCCCGGTCTGACAGGCTGGGCGCAGGTCAACGGAAGGAATGCGATAAGCTGGGAGGAGAAATTCGAGCTCGATACGTTCTATGTTGATAGGTTAAGCCTCTTTTTGGATATAAAAATAATTTGGCTTACGATCATAAATGTGATAAAAAGGGAAGGCATAAATAGTTCGGAAAGCGCTACGATGCCTTTCTTTACGGGATTGTGA
>JAEYOM010000110.1 GCA_023411715.1 Bacillota bacterium
GAAAACGCCAAAAGCGACACAAATATCGGGGAACACGACCTGTCCGGCATAATAACCGAGGTCCTGTCGATACTTGCACCCGAAGCGGATAAAAAAGGAGTAACACTGAAATCCAATATGGCGAAGAAGATCATAGTCAAAGTTAATCGCGACAGGATAAAGCAGCTGCTGATTAACCTGATCGAAAATGCTATCAAGTACAACAAGGAAAACGGAATTGTGCTCGTAAAGGCTGCAAAGTCGGAAGGAAGCTTGACTATATCCGTCGAGGATACGGGCATCGGCATAGAAGAAGAGCATTTGTCAAGGATCTTCGAGCGTTTTTACCGCGTGGACAAGGGGAGATCCAGAAGCATGGGCGGCACAGGTCTCGGCCTGTCGATAGTAAAGCACATAGTGAACCTTTACGACGGCAACGTATCAGTTGAGAGTGAGCCTGGAAAGGGTACGAAATTTACTGTACAGCTTCTGGTATGAGATTGCAGGGGGCAAGCCGGCGATAGATGAACCAGGGACGGCCATCCGGCCGATTTTTGAAACAGAATTTGCCGAATAACCGTCCCCGGTTTATACCATCCGCAGCTTTTCTTTTTGGATATCCTTCCTCCTGCCAATTCCACGATATTTTACTATGTCCTGATCCTTACTGTTAACCGTTTTGGCTGCGCCAAGTTCTAATGCCTTATCCAGACATTCCCGCTTCGCAGATGCCTACTTTACTTGATTCAGATGGATCACGTTCCATGAAAGCCTGGGCAAAAGCGCTCTTACCTTCCCGCCGTCCATTTGTGCATTTCCGTTGTTGCGGGGCGCAACCCTGTTCGGGCATTCTTCCGTATTGGTATCCTTTGCGTTTTCGCTTTCGAGTACGATATGTTTTTCTATGTTATAGCTGCCAAAACCCCTCATATCGATCTCTACCGGCAATGTCTCGTCAAGGCTGCGGTTAATGGCAAATACCGTGATATCGCCGTTGTCGTTCATTACCGCTCCGGCATCAAGATAAGGCACATCGGTAAAATCAGCGGAATCATATTTGGGAGAATCGATGGAAGTCAGTAAAGAAGTACCTCTGCCATACTTTGAATACAACAGGAAGGTGTAATAAGGCGGCAGTACCCATGCGCCTCCGCCGTTGCTGGTCCTAATATGCGAAATGCAGTTTACCAGTTCGGACAGGCAGGCAATCTCAACGCGGCCGGCATTCCTCAATATGGCCAGCAGCATACCGCCCAGCGCGATCGCATCCTCCATTGTATAAACATCTTCAAGGAGAGGCTTTGTAACCTTCCATTTGTCATTGAAACGAGCTTCTTCTGCGATCGAATGCCAAGTATTGAACTCGTCAAAGGATATATTTACCTTCTTATTACTCTTCTTTTTTGCTTTTACATAATCAAGTGTCGCAATCGCCGTCTTGAAATACTGGTCTGTTACCAGCGCTCTGGCAAGATAATTGGGAGTATCGTTTTTTGCGTTGCCTATATACTGATGGATGGATAAATAATCAATAAAGTCATAGGCTTCCTCCAGAGCTTCAGCGTCAAAGGTTGGGAACGAGGCCTGACCGGGTGAAGAGGAGCCTGCAAGGACCGTCTTGATATTCTCGTCAAGCAATTTCATTCCTTTCGAAGCCTCTCTTGCGATTCTTCCATAATCGGTACCTGTCTTCTGACCTACCTGCCAAACGCCGTCTAACTCGTTTGACAGGCACCAGTACCGATATCCGTGCGGTTCCCGGTAACCATGCCTGATCCTTAGATCAGACCAATGGGTACCTTCTTTAAAATTGCAGTATTCAACGCAGTCCATTGCCTCCAGAACGCCTCTTGTTGCAAGGTTGACCGTCATCATGACATCGGAGCCGTTTAGTTTTGACCATTCGGCAAATTCGTTGAGTCCAAACTCATTCGTTTCAATACACTGCCACGCAACCTCCGCTCTCCTCGGGCGGTTCTCCTTCGGGCCGATCCCATCCTCCCACCGATACGTGGAAGTTAAATTTCCTCCGGGAAAACGGTTCAAAGTAAGATTGAGAGGCTTGGTTAACTCAAGTACGTCCCCCCGGAAACCTTTTTCATCCGCCGTCGGGTGACCGGACTCGTAGAGCCCGCCGTATATGCATCTCCCTAAAGGCTCTACAAAAGAGCTGAATACTTTTTCATCTATCCTGGATATGACATAATCTTTATCCAGCACAATTTTAGCCTGATTCATAGTTCGTCCTCCGGTAAGTTTTTATTGATGGTAAAATCATGAAGCTATGGGACAACCGGTTTCATGGTTTCATTGCCGTGTCATCAAAAATAACGGCGCGGCATTATTTTACGCTTGTATGATTTCGATTTCCACACCGTTGGGATCGACTACAAGCATTACGGTTTTATCGATCGGCGCGATGTACGACGGCTGCAGATTGATCCCGAAGCCTTCTATTTCACAGCGTCTTCTGACTTCCTGCAGATCATCCGTGCATATGGCAAAATGACGGTATATACCCGTATCTGTATTGCCGGTCTGCCAGTTTTTCTGCGGATTTTTGTACTCGATCAGCTCAAGCCTGACGTCCGGCAGCTGGTAATAATGCAGGACATGGTCGCCCATATCGACATCCTCAAGCCGCTTCAGATCGAATACATTTTCGTAAAACTTGCGTGAATCGGCCAAATTATTGCAATTTACCGTAATATGATCAATTTTTGTCAGTTTCATGAATTCCACATCCCTTATTCAGTTTGCATCCCTAAATCAGTTTGAGCACACTCTGCATCGTCGCTTCATCCGTTATCAGTACGTCGACATATTTCTTTCTCAGGACGCCCAGAAGGGCTTTGACCTTCGGGGCGCCTGTAGCGACACATACCTTGTTTTTGATACCGGCAAAATGCTTAAGATCGATCGAAATTGTTCTTTCGTCCAGCTCCTCATCGCATATTTCACCGAATTCATTGATGAAGTGCGCGCAGAAATCCCCAACGGCGTCCCTGTCTCTTAGCCTCTGCAGAGAAGCGTCGTCAATATAGCCTCCCTGGTAAAGAACACTTTCGGCTCCGAAGCCTCCTACCGTGAACAGCGCGATATCGGCATCCTTGCTTTTGTTGAGTACATTATTGATATTGGCGTCGCTGCATATATATCTCTTGATATCCGCATTCTGTACGATCGCGGGCAGAGGGATATGCAGCGGAGTGCCGTTGTATGCTTCTGCGATATTGGAGGATATCTCCGATACGTATATTTTTTTCTCAAGGTTGCTGGTACCGCCGCAAAGCGGAATGGATATAATGTTCCTGATACCGGTGTGCCTGACCATATTCGTCGAAATCTGATATATTGTCGAACCCCATGCGAAAGCGATGATCATGTTGCTCTCTATAATGGTGTCGATGTATTTACAGGTCTCGTTCACCATTTCTGTAGTCAGTACCCTGTGATCAGTTAAATGCGGCGTACTCACAATGATGGCCTTTTCAAGCCCGAACAGCTCGCAGACGTAGCGCTCCAGATCAGTCTCCGTATCTGCAGGATCCTTGATCCTGATTTCCACTATTCCTATATTCCTCGCCTTATCCATGAGCTGACAGACATATCCGCGCGAAATACCCAGTTTTGCGGCTATGTCCTTCTGGCTCAATCCATATAGATAATATAGTTTAGATACTTCCACCATCAGTTTGGCTATACTGCCCACATTATCCATTCCCCTTTAAAATTGTAAAATATATAAGAATTTTATACTTCAATATACTCAATGTCAATCAGCTTGCACAGCATCCTGATGCGGCTTCTCCAGTCGCCCAGGAAGAGAACCTCGTGGTGCGTCCCTCCATAGGTCAGCCATTCGGTCATTGCATGCCTGATTCCTGAATCAGGTTTGAAAAACGCATGATTCATCGGAACATCGGGCAGTTCTTCCGTGTCAAGTATCGTACCTTTTGAAACAATCAGCCTGTAATGCTCACCTTCCACTGATACTAACGAGATCAGCGTGGATACTCCGGGTTCGACATTAAATTTAGGCGTAGGCGGATTGTCAAGATCACCGATATCAAGAGGCCGGTCTATCAATGCCACGCCGCGGTCCTTGCGAGCGACCTTCCAGTTGCCCTCACCCATGTGGCTCAGCATGGCTGCGTCCTTACCGAAGTCCAGCGAATACATCTCCGTAAAATGCGGATCGCCTATGAGCATATGTCCGATAACAGTCAGCAGAAGTACGTTTGTATCCCCTTCCGCAGCATACCCATATCCTTTTGCGAGCAAAGAGGATCCGCCCAGTATGGGAATCTGTTTGAAACGCCCATCTTCCTTGTATACGTTGAAGAACTGCGAGAAGCCGTCATATCCGTTCTGTACGAGAAACTTTTCAAATCCGAGCTGCATGCGCGCTGCGTAGCGGTGATTCTCCTCCGGCAGTTTAGGATCGATCTTGAAGTTCTTTCTATCTTCTTCTATCTGCCTGTCGATCTCTTCCTCAGTTACGGTTTCCATCAGCTGATAAATGGAACCTATTGTCTCATGGTTGGCTTCTACGCCGAACTTTCTGCACAACGCCGCGTCGTCGCCTAAAATATCTCCCATATTGTGCATACGTCCAAAAATGGCGACCTTGGTTGTTTTGAGCCTTTTGTAAGTATTGGCCGCAACTGCCCAATCTTCGAAAAATGTCTTGAAAGCATCCGATTTCCAGTCTTCCGTAATGATGGCCGGTTTGATTCCGCAGCGCATCAGCACGTTGGCCGTATCCTGTATGCCATGGATACCCTGATTTGTAGTGCACAGTATCCAATCCCAGTTTGAGGTTACATTGGGCAAAGGCTGGATGTTAGCCAGCATGACAGGCAGGTTGTTTTTCTTCATCGCCTGTATCAGACGGTTTCCGGGACTGTATAACAGGTTTACGATCATTATGCCGTCATATTCGAGATCGTTGAAATGCTTTACAATCCTCTCAATATCCTCTCTTTCCTTCGCAGGGCCCGGAAAATCAATATCGGCCACATCCTTCAGCTGGTCGACGATCTGCCTTGCAAATGCTTCCTGCATCTTCGGCAGTTCCGGCTGTGATTTGTCATACAGCCCCTGCATCAATCCAAGGAATCCAATTCTCGGTTTCTGTTTCGTGATCATGATAGTACCTCCCGTTCAATATCAATTTATTTATTTGCCCAGTCCAGAGAACGCTGTACTGCTTTTTTCCAGCCCGCGTACAACTCGTCGCGTCTATCCTTTGTCATCCCTGGGTAATATGTTTTTGCTATTTTCCAATGCTGTTTTAACTCGGACGTACCTTTCCAGAATCCGATCCCCATGCCTGCGAGATAAGCGGCGCCCAATGCCGCCATATCCGTAATCTCCGGCAGTTCGACCGGGATCCCAAGGATATCCGCCTGAAACTGCATTAAAAATTCACTTTTCGTTGCGCCTCCGTCCACTCTTAGCGACGTCAGCTCCCTGCCCGTATCCGCTACCATGGCCTCAATAACATCGCGCGTCTGGTAACCCATCGATTCATTTGCGGCACGGCATATGTGTTCCCTTGTCGTACCCCGGGTCATACCGATCATAGTACCGCGTGCGTATGGATCCCAATACGGAGCGCACATACCGGCAAAACCGGGTACCAGATAAACATTTCCTGTGTCCTCGACCTTTCCGGACAGCAGGTCGCATTCGCTGGCATCTCTTATTATGCCCAATCCGTCACGAAGCCATTGAACAACGGCTCCTCCGACAAAAACCACCCCTTCGAAGGCATATTGCACTTTTCCGTCAATAACCCAGCCGAGATCTGTCGTCAATCCGTAGTTGGATTTGAGCGGTTTGTCTCCGATATTCATGAACAGTGCCAGCGAAGTTCCATATGTGTTTTTTGCCATACCGGGCTCGAAACAGGTTTGTCCGATTGTAGCCGCATGCTGATCCCCTGCGTCTCCTGAGATCGGTATTTCCTGTCCGAAGAAAACATCGGGATCGGTGACGGCCAGGCAATTGCAGGAGGATGGCTTCAATTCCGGCAATATGCTTTTGGGAATACCTATTTTACCAATCAGTTCGTCATCCCATTTCAATGTATGAATATTCAGAAGCAGGGTGCGCGAAGCATTCGTATAATCGATCACGTGCGCTTTTCTGCCGCTCAGGTTCCACATAAGCCAGGAATCAACAGTGCCCATCATGATCCTGCCTGCTTCCGCCTTTTCCCTGACTCCGGGTACATTCTCCAGGATAAACCTGATTTTGCTTGCCGAAAAATACGGATCGATCCTGAGCCCTGTTTTTTCATTTATAAACTCTTCGAGGCCATTTTGCTTCTTCAGTTGCTCGCAAATCGGCGCTGTTTGCCTGCTCTGCCAGCAGATGGCGTGATAAACGGGTTCTCCTGTTTCACTGTCCCATAATGTAGTCGTCTCTCTTTGATCAGTGATTCCGATAGCCGCGATCTCATCCGGTTTTACAACGCCCCTTGAAAAAATATTTTCGAAGCACTTGAGAACGGTACCCCAGATTTCGACCGCATCGTGCTCTACCCAACCGGGCTGCGGATAATACTGACTTATCTCCAGAGAAGCGTGCTCAACTATCCTGCTCTCGTGATCGACAATAATAACTTTTGTTGAGGTCGTCCCCTGATCAATTGCTGCAATATACTTCCTATGCAATTTAACGCCCCCTTACGTTACAGTTATTGAATTTCAACGGTTAACTACGATAGCCTTTATAACCTTCCCGCCGTTGATATCCGTAAAAGCCTGTTCAATTTCATCGAGACCGTACCTCTTGGTTACATATTTCTCTACGTCTATTACGGCACGGTGTATCATTTCCATAGCAGCCTTGTTCTGTGCGGGAGTTGACGCGTGAACTCCGAAAACGCTGATTTCCCTGTAGTGTATCAGGTTGCTGTCGATAAAACCTTTCGATTCTCCGGCAAGGCCTCCGAACAGCGATATACGCCCGCGTTTTGCAAGCAGCGCCATACCGTCAGCCTGGGCTTGTCCGACGGAGCAGGCTATAATTACTACATCTGCCCCTTTGCCGCCGGTCGCACGTCGTATTTCTTCGTTAACATCAGTTTCGCTGGAATTGACGAAATGTACATTATCGAGCATCTCGCCCACTTGTTTTATACGTTCGGACGAAGTCTCCACAATAAATACGTTTTTCGCTCCCGCGTGCATTGCCAGTTCGGCATGCATGCAGCCGATTATTCCCGATCCGAATATGACGACGTCGTCATCACTGCCTATTTTCAGATACGACTGCGCATTGACAGCGCAGGCCAAAGGTTCGCTCAGCGTATATATGGTGTAGTCTTTTACATCCGGCAGCCTGTATACATTTCCCATTCTGAATGCCTGCGCGGGGATCGCCATGTATTCGGCAAAGCCTCCGTCATATTGGTAGCCTATAGTGTTAAGATCGTCGCACATGTTGGTATGTCCGCCCCTGCAGCTATAGCATACCCCGCAGCCTATTGCAGGTGCCACCGCTACATGGTCTCCCGCTTTGAATCCCTCGAGTACGCCGTCGGCGAATTCTGTTATGGCTCCGACTACCTCGTGCCCGATTATTCTGCCGTCGTCGATCTTTGAACTACCGAACCGGTAAGTCCTCACATCAGTGCCGCATATTGAACAGGCCGTTACCTTTAACATGGCTTCTCCCGCCTTCAGCACCGGCATGGGCCTCTCCTGCAGCTTAAGCGTTTTATCTTTGAAATATACATAAGATAACATCTTTTCTCGCCCCTGAAAATCGGTTTATTTTGTAGGATCGAATATGACCTTGGTGAACATTTCGGTCCTGTTGAACATCATATCAAATGCCGGCTGACAATCCTCAAGCCTCATTACATGAGTTATCAGATCGCCAAGCTTAATCTTTCCGGAATTTATGAACATGAGTGCGCTTTTCCATTCATTAATCGGCAGCGGTGCTATCGACGAGTTCCAGGAGCCCTTTATCTTCAGCTCACCCCTGAGTATCTTGCCGAGCGTCTTATTCGGAAGTACCAGATCGTCATATGATATACCGCAGAACACAACGTTCCCCATCTTCCTGACACTGTCTATTGCCTGCACCTGTGTAAACTTACTGCCGGCTATCTCAATGGCGGCGTCCGCTCCTCTTCCGTCGGTATTTTCATATATCGTTTTGGCAACGTCGCATTCCCTGCCGTTTATCGTGACGTCTGCTCCAAGCTTTCTGGCAAGCTCCAGCTTTTCTTCTATTATATCTACCGCTATAACCTTATTACAGCCAAGATTCTTCAACCACTGTATAGCAATGAAGCCGATGGCGCCAAGTCCGAATACTACAGCCGTCTGTCCCGCTTCTATTTCGGCTTTCCTGACAGCGTGCAGCGCTACAGATACCGGGTCCGTCATGGCCGCTTCATAATAGTCGACTTTTTCAGGAATCTTCAGTATGTTTTCATTGCTGACCAGTATATATTCGGCCATTGCGCCGTCGATCCTGGAACCGTAATAGTCATAATTGTCGCATGTTACTGCATTTCCGATCTTGCAGTAATCGCATTTATTACAGTTTACCAAAGGCATTACGGTTACTCTGTCTCCCACTTTGACATTTGTAACCTCCTTGCCTTTGCCAACCACATCGCCTGAAAATTCATGCCCTATAACTATCGGGTAATGGTATGCGCCCTTTGTCATAACGCGCGGTATATCAGAGCCGCAGACACCGCATGCCCTAACCTTGATCAATACGTCATCCGGATTTTTTATCTCCGGGACGCTTATCGTCTGACAACGCACATCCCCCGGAGCAAACAATTGTACTGCTCTCATTTTCCCTTGCATAACAGCACCCCCATAAGCAGCAATTATTGTAAATACTAGGTTGTTGTAATTTTAACGGTCGCGCTGGTCCCAAGCCTGCTGGCACCTGCTTTTATCATGGCCACAGCGGTATCATAATCCCTGATAGCTCCTGACGCTTTTACGCCCATTGTGTCTCCTACTGTTTGTCTCATCAGTTCCACATCTTTTACTGTCGCTCCGCCTGTGCTGAATCCCGTAGATGTTTTCACAAAATCAGCTCCGGACTTTTTTGCCAGTTTACATGCTATTACTTTTTCTTCGTCTGTTAAAAGGCAGGTCTCTATGATAACTTTGACTATCGCTTTTCCCTTAACCGCGTCGACTACTGCTCTGATGTCATTTTCAACATATTCCGTATCATTTTCCTTGAGAGCTCCGACATTGATAACCATATCGACTTCCTGAGCTCCTGATTCGACGGCATTCTTTGCCTCAAAGGCTTTTGCACCGATAGACATCGCGCCTAAAGGAAATCCAACTACTACACAGGTTTTTACATCCGAGCCTTTGAGCGTTTCAGCAACCAGCTCCGTATAGCAGGAATTTACGCAAACTGATGCAAATCCATACTTTAAAGCTTCGCTGCATAAAACGGTAACTTGCTCTTTAGTTGCGTCAGCTTTCAAAAGAGTATGGTCGAACATTTTTGCAAATGCTTTTTTATCTTCCACTATTTTTCGCACTCCTTCGGTCAGTTATCCGATTCCGGGTCCGGGGGTTTTCCGGACCGGAATCAGAGTATTTAATTATTAAGCATGCGGTTTGATATTTAGTATGACGCCCAACTGATCTTCACTATCAACAAATGTATAGCTTCCTCCCGGGTAATAGCCGTAATGGCGAACCCCTATACCGCGGCCTTCAAGCATTTCAATAACCTTGTCCCTGTTTTCATCGGATCCGACGGCGAAACCAATATGATGGACTCCGTTGCCGTTATGATCTTCAATGAATTCCTTCCAGGAGGAGTCCATTTCATCAGGTTCGGTGAGCTCTATGGTTATCTGGCCAAGGTCTATGCATGCCAGCTTGGCTCTCGTAGCTGTCTTTTCTCCCCTGTAATAGATCTGGCAGTCTTCAGGAGCAGGTACTTGAAAGATTTTGGGCATTTCTACGCCAAATATTTCGCTCCAGTTCCTGGCAGCTTTCTCAATGTCTTTAACTACGATTGAAATTTGAATCAGATTTTTCAAATCAATTGTCGGTTTTTCCATAACTATCTCCCTTTCAAAGTTTTATTTAATTTTCGCCGGTTGATGTCGTTACAAGAATGAAATATCCCAACCGGAGTCCTAATCAAGTTCTCCGAATTCCATGCCCTGCGGTAATGGTTCCGGACGCCGGCACGTCGATTTCATCGTGTATATAGTATTTTCCGCTGCAGCAATATCAAAACTCAGCAGCGCCTCTGTCACATGACAGGCGAGCTCTTCATTCGCACGATGTCTCCTGCCGTTGACCAAAGCGAAAGCCATGTCAAGTACTCCCAGGCCCCGCAGGTAATCAAGCGGCTGCTCATACAACTGCGGAATTTCCTGCAGGCTGTCATAATCGGTTGTATAATCCTTGGCATCTTTTTCACTGTATGCCCTGCTGTTTATGGAATCGAGAACCTTTTCCTTCCTGAAGATCTTGATGCGACCTGCGCACATATTCGGATCGGGGACGATCAAAGTCCCTTCGGTTCCGTATATCTCAAGCTTTGGCAGATTCGACATCCACATATCAAAGCTCATATTGATATTGGCCTGCACACCCGACTCAAATCCGAGAATACCGGTATATGTCGTAGGTACTTCTACATCAATGTCTTTCCCGCGCAGCGGATTGCTGTAAATCTTTCTTTTACTGCTGCCCATCGTGGTAAAGCATGCCGTTTTCGTCACAGGTCCAAGTAAAGAAACCAACGCTGTAATGTAATACGGCCCCATATCAAGCATCGGTCCCGAGCCCTTTTTATAGAAAAACTCAGGCGACGCATGCCATGTCTCAACGCCAAATGAGGTCATATTGGCGGTGGCTGATATCGGTTTGCCGATCCAGCCGTCGTCGAGCAGCTTTCTGCATGTCTGCAGTGCGGCTCCAAGGAATGTCTCAGGTGCACAGCCGAGCATAAGCTTCTGCCGCGCAGCCAGTTTCAGCGTTTCTTCGGCATCCTCGAGAGTTAACGCCAGAGGCTTCTCACAATATACATGTTTTCCCGCTGATAGAGCTTTCTGGTTGATCTGCGTATGTGCGGCAGGTATGGTCAGGTTAATGATGATCTCGATCTCAGGATCCTTCAGCAGCTCATCGACAGTGCAGGCTTTCTGAATCGAGTATTTTGACGCCGTCTCACGCGCCTTGTCGACAAATAGATCCGCACATGCGGCAATATCAAGCCACGAAAAAAATGCTTTTATGTTTGAGATATAAGTGCGGCTGATAATGCCACATCCGATGATTCCAATTTTAACCTTTCTCATTTATTCCACACAATCCTTTCCGATAACTACCTGCAAGTGCGGTTTTATTGCCGTAACAGGTTTAATATGGCATCGGTTCACCCTTATAGTTAATAAATGGAATATCTAAATCAGGGTTAATTGTTTTGTCAATAACCTTATGGATTCCTTCCGCGGATTCCGCCGGAGAAATCTGCGCAAATTCAACTCCCATTACCGTTTGCATACGCCCGGGATGCATCATGAATATTCTGAACTTCCCTTTTCCATATTTCGAAACCAGATAGTTCCTGATCTTCTGAGTGTACATATTGGCCGCATGCTTGGAAACGCTGTATGCCGGATAAATGTACCCCTCCGGTTCAAGATGGCCGGCTTCGGACGTGATGTTAATAATGCAAGGATCCTCCGACTTGTAGATAAAAGGAATAAATGCCTTGAGCACGATCGCCTGGCCAACTGTATTTACATCTATCGTCTTTCTAAGCATTTTGATATCCAGTTCCCTGATTTGATCCCTCGTATCAAGCTTGGATTCAAATAGGACTCCCGCGCTGTTGACAAGGAAATCCAGATGGTCGTACACAGAGGCAAACTGTTTTGCCGCTTCGTCCGCCTCTTCTTCCTTTGTCACATCCAGTTGAATTATCATCAGCTTCTGCTGGTATTTGTCTTTCAGTTTCAATAAATCAGAATTAGCCTCCGGATAACCAAGCCAGCATGCAACCATGTCATATCCGCGTTCTAGTCCAACCCTTACAAGTTCAAATCCCAGACCCCTGCTCGCGCCTGTTACCAATCCGACCATTATTACACCCCCGATGTGCTAAAGTAAAAGCATTATTTATCAAATTCCAAAAGTTCGAGCGTCAATTTAAGCGTTTCCTTTGCATCGATATATGAATAGCGCCCGCCTATCCATTCGCCTTTTTGTATTTCCTTAAAGCCCTTCTGTGTAAGTGCGTCAACAACTTTAGTCATTCCGTTAATATTGAAAGCAATGTGATGTATGCCCTCGCCGTAAGTATCGAGGTCATGGCGCCATGTGCTCGGCTCATGATCCGGCTCCAGCAGTTCGATATCTATATTCGGGCCTACTTTGAAGAAAGCCTGTTTGGAGCGTGCGAGAGTAGATTTTCCAAGGTATTTCGTACTTGCTATCTCAGGTGCTGCGGTAATGCAGATCTCAGGTTTCTCGACACCCAGCAAATCGGCGTATGCCTGAGCTGCTTCGTCGATATTATTGACCAGAATGCCTATCTGTGTGACTACATTTGTACCCATTACATTTTTCTCCATAAAACTCATTCCTTTCAATTTTTTATTATATTTATTATTCATTCTCACCGAAGTGTAAAAACTTGAACAGAAACGTTATCAATGCTAGTGCTATGATAAGCATGATCCATGCCATTGCCGAAGCATATCCCATCTTGAAGAACTGGAATGCGTTCTGGTAAAGATAAAGCGAATAGAACAGAGTTGAACTGTTCGGTCCGCCTTCTGTAATGATCAACGGTTCGGCAAACCATTGGAATATATTGATAATCAGTGTGACGACATTGTACAGGATAACGGGCCTCAACATGGGTATCGTGATCGACTTGATCTTTTGAAAATAGTTCGCACCGTCGATCGATGCCGATTCATAAAGACTTCCCGGGATATCCTGGAGTCCGGCCATATTTACTATTATTATATTACCGCAAGCCCAAATCATCATCAGTATCATAGCCGGTTTCGACCACATAGGACTGGCGATCCAGCCGGGCCCTGCGATCCCGATATAGCCAAGCAGTTTATTGACTATGCCCGTCGAAGGCTGCAGCACCCATATCCACAGTACGCAGGCTATAACTGTCGGGATCAGTGTAGGCATAAAGAAAACCACGCGGAACGCAGAGGTGCCCCGCAATTTTTTGTTATCCAGTATAATGGATACTATCAGCGAGACCAGGATCGTGATAGTTCCTCCAATTAGTATCATATACAGAGTATTGGCCAGACTTGTCAGATAAACCTTGTCCTTAAGCAGGTGGATATAGTTGTCCAGACCGATAAAAGATGGTTTGTTCAACACATTGTAATCAGTCATGGAGTAGTAAAGGGAGGAGCAAATAGGATACAAAGTAAATATTAAAAATCCCAATACCCATGGGGCTATAAACACCATAGCCGTCAATGTTTCTTTTCTTTCAGCACTCATATGTTTCCCGCTGCTTTTTGCTTTAATCATATTCATCATATAATCCCCTCACTCCTTGATTCCTGACATCGCTACGCCCTGAATAAAGTATTTCTGCATCAGGAAAAATATTAGAAGTACCGGAAGAACCATAACAACCCCTAATGCCAGCAATACATGCCATCTTGGATCCAGATTGGAACGGAGAAGCTGCGCCGCGAGCGACAAGGTATAAAGCCTGTCATCTGCCAGGAAGACAAGAGGTCCGATAAAATCATTCCAGCTACGCATAAAGGCGAATATAGCCACAGTTGCCACGCAAGGTTTCGCAAGCGGCATTATAATAGTAAGGAATATTCTGAATTCATTAGCTCCGTCGACCCTGGCCGCATATGTCAATTCCTTAGGTATCCCGAGGAATAACTGCCTGAACAGAAAAATATAAAATGGATTTCCAAAAAAGCAGGTTACAGTAAGCGGAAGGAAAGTCCCGATCCATCCCCATCCCGTAAACATGATGAATAACGGGATCATTGTTACCTGAAACGGCAATACCATTGTCGCCAATACGATCATAAAAACCTTGTTTCTATAAGGCCAGTCCAAACGTGCAAACCCATATGCTACGAAAGAACTGGATATAATCGAACCTATAATATTAAAGAAAACAATAATCAAAGTATTTTTAAAATAAGTGAAAAAAGGAATGGAAGCGAACATCTCTTTGTAATTTCCAAATTGAAAATGATCCGGTAACCATTTAAAAGGTATACGGAATAACTCGCTGCTTACCTTGAATGAACCAAAAAACAAAAACAGGAATGGTATTATAAATAAAATCGCGAGTATGATCAATATGATATATAAGATAGCTGCTTCGATTTGTCCCGCAAGTTTCGACTTGTTAAGCCTTTTTTGATTTCTTGCCGCACCAACCATAAATTTATTCCTCCCATTGTCCCATTATCGGGAGACAGCGGGCAGGCCGTCTCCCGATAACAGTCTAATACAGCAAATAGTGGACTTAATTCATACAGTCAATATTACTTGTCTAACTCTGCCTGCATTTTATCCTGCAATGCCTTTAACAGCGGGAGAGGCTCCTTGTCATTATAGATGACACTATCACGCAAAGCGTTGATGTCTACTGATAACTGGGCGCTGACTTTACAGAGAGCGGGCATTCCTGAATCCGGGGAATTGACGAGTTTTCTTTCCAACGCATAGGTTGCATCATTATTTTTTGTCCAGCTTACTTCTTCAAAGGACTTGTCAATTGTCGGGAAAGAACGCCACTGATCAAAGTTGATTGCGTTTACTTCAGGCTGCAGAGCATATTTCAGGAAGTAAGCGGCGAGGTCTGCATTCTTCGCTCCCTTCGGAATAGCAAACACATTGGCGTTGACAGTCGTGCAATTGGAACGGCCGCCTTCCGGAGTCGGAACAGGAGCTACCTTGTATTTTACGTTAGGAGCATAAATTTTGAGAGCATTTGTAAACCAGTTTCCCGTTACTGTCATGGCAACCTTGCCTGTCATAAACGGATGGTCGGGCGAGAACATTCCGCCTGCGCCGGAAACGAATGCCTGGATTTTCTCAGGATTATATTTCTGAGCGTACGATCTCATCCAGGAGTAGCAGTCTGTGATATTCTGGTCGGTAATTGTAAGTTTCCCGGTACTGGAATCATACACATTATTACCGAAGAAGAACGGCCAAACAAATGCATCATTGCCGCTGTCAAGCCACGGAATAAAACCGAATCTTGAATAGTTGCCGCCGGAGTCTTTAACCGAAAGCTTGTCCGCATATTCGTCGAGCTGTTTTAATGTAGTCGGCGGGCTGTTCGGATCAAGTCCGGCTTCCGTGAACATGTCAGTATTGTAGTAGAGCATCAGAGCGTTACCGTCCTGAGGGATCAGGTACGGAGTATCTTTATAGTATATAACATCCTTGAATCCCGCGATAAAATCATCAAGATTGATTCCTGCTGCTGAGAGGTAAGGCGTCCAGGATTCAAAAGATCCATTCGCCGCAAAAGAATATGCGGAAGAATAATCATCGGCTATGATAAGGTCCGGTGCATTGCCCCCGGCAATAGCCGCCAAAAGCTTACCGTTGTTTATTCCGGCCGAATCCGTAACAAACTGCGCTTTGCACTGTATATTCGGATTTTCCTTATTAAAGGCATCGATACGTCCCTGATCCCATTTCATTGAGTCACCGCTGAAGCAGGACCAGTAAGTGAATGTTCCCGATAATTCCTTAGCGCCTGCAGTAGCATCTGCAGAAGTCGATCCTGCTGCCTGAGTACCTGCGGCCGTTGCGGCAGCATCCGTATTTGTATTACTTTGGCCACATCCAACTACCAACGAGGTTAACATAACCATACAGACCAATAATGCTAAAATCCTCTTTTTCATAGAATACCTTCCTCTCTTATTAAGTATATCTGTTTTGACCCGAAAACCTTGAACTGCTTTAACCAACCCCACCCCCTGTCAACTGTCCCCAGTCTTAGTTAATTTATAATTTAATTTACTATGTATAGTAAATTAATTTATATTACTATATTAGGCCTAATCTGTCCCGATGTCTTCTAAAATTGTGCTATATTTGATTCATTTTTTGCTGTTTTGCATAAAAAGTTTACTGAAACAGAGATCAATTCTTTTCATAATGCATAATAATTATGTTATTATATACGTGGGGAGGGACAGTAAATGAAGGTACGCAACAACCTGTGCGAACAGATCAATTTCAATTCGGGACGCTATACTATAATGTCAATATTGAAAGATGATGAAGCAATACCTTCTCATTGGCATAACGAGGCCGAAATTGTACTTCCGCTTCAGGGTACGCTGCAGGTCTACGTAAATGGTAATCCGTATCAGCTTAATACGAATGATTTCCTGTTCCTTGCCCCTGGAGAGCTCCATGAATTTAGAAAAGCCAGCGACAGTTTAGTTATGGTCGTACAGTTTCCCTTTACATTGATCAGTAATCTTGATGACCTAAAGTTGTCTGTTCCAATAATTCAATCGATAAAATTGATAACGGAAGAAAAAGATCCGGATATCCATGAAAAAATACTCGGATATATGAAAAACATCATGGATGTACATGTGAAGAGCTGCGGATACAAGGATGCCTGCGTATATGCCGACTTGATACACATTTTTATTCTGATTGCCGGAAAGTATACAAAGATGACGACTTTGTTCCCGAATATTCCCGAGAGTAAAAGCATGGAATACGTCGTCAAGTTTACAAAAATACTCGATTATATAAACGTTAATTATGCCTATGATATTTCGCTGGAGTCCATGGCTCACAAGGCCGGCTACAGTAGATTCCATTTTTCGAGATTGTTCAAACAACTGACAAATATGTCTTTCAATGAATATATAAATCACATACGTATAGAAAAAGCGGAAACCCTTCTGATTAATGCAAATCTTTCGATCGCCGAGGTTGCTTCAATGTCCGGTTTTGACAGCATTTCCTCCTTCAACAGAAATTTCAGGCTATCAAAAAACTGCTCGCCAAAGGAATTCAGGAATCTGTTCAAACATTAAGCATCATCTGCTTCAACGGGTAAAATGAGTGAAGCTGCTTGATCAAGCAGCTTCAGCACTATCATTCATGGAACAAAGTATAGATTGCTGCGCAGCATAATAATGAAGCTTATATGCTGGCGTAATAAGCATGCTTGTTAAAAAATCAGAGGCGCTCGATGCGCCTCTGATTTTTATTGACACGGGAATGGTTCCTTACCAGGGCATCAATTCTCCGTTATGCTGCATAAACATCTGATCCCTTGGGATTTCATCTATATTCAGCGCTATATTTACTATATCTTCAGCACTCTCTTCAGGCGATACCGAGTTTTTGCTCTTCATTGCTTCTGTGCCGCCCATTGCAGTCCTCATCCAGCCGGGATGGAAATTAATGATGCGTGCGGAGCGATCCCACAGTTCGTTTGACAGTATTTTTGTACCCATGTTGAGAGCTGCCTTTGACATGCAGTATGAATATTCCTGTTTGCGGCGGCATGCGCCTATGCTTCCTGCTTCCGAAGAAATATTAACCACGAGGCTGCCTTTTTGGATCAGCGGCAAAACAGCCTTGCAAACCCTCAAAGCACCGACCGCATTGATATTGTACATTTGCATGCACGTGTCAAGATTGGTTTCTGCCAGGCCTACCTTCTCATCAAATTTAAATATACCGGCAATGTTATAAATTATATCTATCTGCTTTTCTGCCTCCAAAACATCTTTCATCGCATTTGTAACACTTTCCGTAGAACTGATGTCACAATTGTAAATTTTTAAATTTTTCGATGTTTCCGCAAGCTTTTTCAGATCATCCGTTACTTGATAATCAAACGCATATATCACATCGTTCAATTTCAGATGCCTTAACACGATGTTGTATCCTAATCCACGTCCTGCGCCCGTTATTAGTACGATTTTAGCCATAATTCATCCTCCGTTTTTATTGAAAAGTATACTGGTTTTATTTTGAAAGATATTCCTTAATGCTTTCCACAACAAAGTTGTGGTCCGATTCCTCCGCATCGATCAAACCGGATACTGTAATTGTGCCAACAGCTCCGGCATTCTTTATAATAATCGGAAAAGAACCGCTGTATGGCGCATATCCATCGCTGCCGATCGGCCAGTCTGTTTCGAATTTTGTACCCCTTTCTCTCATCGAAAGCCCAATATAATATGAACTCCTGCCGAAACGATTCACTACCCTGGCTTTTCCGGCTAACCAATATTCATTGTCGGCGCTGGTGCCTTCAAAGGCATAATAAAATAGCTTCTGCCCGTTTTTCGTAATATCGATCGCAATAGGAAGCCTATGTTCCTTTGCCTTCCTGATCATTAAAAGGCCTAGCTGCAATGCTGTTTCATTGGAGAATTCACTGAACTGCAAAGTCTCCTCCTGCCTTATGAGTACCTTCATGATTTCCTCAGTGCTGCTCATCTGCCTTCACCTCCTCATCTATTCTTATTTTGGTTCACACTTCACTTTTATACTTACGATTGCTCCCCGGATAAAAATAAATCTAGCAGATAACCGGATTGATTATCCGCTAGAAATATAATTATTCAATTTTGCCTGAGTGCTGCCCCAACTACAAGCATAGAAATTTATAGTGTAATCAGACCTATGACCAGCCGTTAATCCGCTATATAGCTATTAAGTATAGATTCGAGCATTTCCTGACGACCGGAAGTATTGACTACATGGCTGTGCTCGATTGCATATTTCTCGAGCTCCTTGAAGCCGACCTTCTTTTCGACGATGTCCTTGCCGATACCGGTGTTGTAGCTCTGGTACCTGTCTGCAACGAATTTGTCGATCCTTCCGTCCTCTACCATCTTTGCTGCAGCTCTCAGGCCCTTTGCAAAGGTATCCATGCCTGCGATATGTCCGTAGAAGAGGTCAATTGCCTCGAAGGAGCCCCTTCTAACTTTGGAGTCGAAGTTCAGACCGCCTTTTGCAAAGCCGCCCATTTTAAGGACCTCATACATAGCAAGCGTAGTGTCGTAAATATTGGTCGGGAACTGGTCGGTATCCCAGCCGAGCAGCATGTCGCCCTGGTTTGCATCGATGCTTCCAAGCATTCCGTTGATGCGCGAAACCCTCAGTTCATGCTGGAAGGTGTGAGCTGCGAGAGTTGCATGGTTGGCTTCGATGTTGAGTTTGAAGTAAGAATCGAGACCGTAGGTCTTGAGGAAGCCGATAACCGTACTGGCGTCGAAATCGTACTGGTGCTTTGTCGGTTCCTTCGGCTTGGGTTCAATGAGGAACTGGCCGTCGAAGCCTATTTCCTTTGCATAATCGACTGCCATTCCCATAAAGCGGGCCATATTGTCGAGTTCCAGCTTCATGTCGGTGTTGAGCAGAGTCTCATAGCCTTCCCTGCCGCCCCAGAATACATAGTTCTGTCCTCCGAGTTCCTTGGTGATTTCCATGGCCTTTTTGACCTGTGCAGCTGCAAATGCGAACACTTCGGCATTCGGTGATGTAGATGCGCCATGTACGAATCTCGGGTTGCCGAATGCGTTTGTGGTTCCCCAGAGGAGCTTGACCTTGCTGCTCTTCATTCTTTCCTTGATCGCGCTTACGATCTCGTCGAGCCTCTTGTTGGTCTCCCTTAGATTATCGGCTTCGGGTGCGATATCCCTGTCATGGAAGCAGAAGTATGGAACCCCAAGCTTTTCACAGAATTCGAAATTGGCTTCCACCTTGAGTCTGGCCAGTTCCATTGCATCCGAAATGCTGTCCCAGGGCCTGATAGCCGTACCGACACCGAACGGGTCTGTTCCTGTTGCCTGGAATGTATGCCAGTATGCCACCGCGAATTTCAGATGGTCTTCCATCCTTTTTCCGGCAATGATCTCGTCCGCATTGTAGTACTTGAATGCCAGCGGATTGTCGGATTTTGCCCCTTCATAGTTGATCTTCTGGATTCCCTTAAAAATCTCTGCCATGTTTTATTCCCTCCTATATTTATTTTGTGTTTTACATGTCTGAATATTTATTTTTACCCTGGTACAAACAAAAATAACTTTTGCTTTTACTGCACGGACGCCGCTTAAACGGTAATTCTCTACGGAATCCTACCTCCCGAAAAGCATTTTAAGCGGAATTATCGCTGCTCCCAACATAGACGCGTGCTCCCCGATTTCCGTAACCATGATCTCCACGTTCGATGCCGGCCTTTTAAGCGCTTTGTTGTCGATAACATTCCGGAGGGTATCCAAGACCAGATCGCCGTAGATCACAAAATCCTTGCCGAGTACTATTTTCGAAGGATTCAGGGTATTGACCAGGTTCGAGAGCGCTATACCGAGGTACCTCGCAGCTTCGTTCAACAGGCCCCGTGCAGCCTCATCACCTTTTTTTGCGGCGACGGCGACGTGCTCCAGTGCAATTTCATCCGCGTCCTCAACATCATTCAGTGTGGATATGACACCCTGTCTGACCATCCTTCTCGCTTTTTCAACGATTCTTCCGGTAGACGCCATGGTTTCAAGGCAGCCGTAATTACCGCAGCCGCATCTGGGACCGTTTTCATCCACCACTATATGCCCGACTTCGCCTGCGCTGCCGCCCGTGCCTCTGTACAGCCTTCCGCCGGCGAATATACCGGCGCCGATGCCTGACCTGATGTTCACACAGACAAAATTGCTCGCGCCCTGGCAAGCACCTATCCAGTTCTCGCAAATAGCGGAGGCCATAGCTTCATTTTCGATGTATGCAGGCAAACCGAGCCTCTCCCTTAGCATACCGCAGAGATCGACGTCCTCCCAGCCGAGATTCGGCGCAAGCACGATCCTGTGGGATACGGCGTCGACCATGCCGGGTACCGATATACCGATGCCGAGCAGCCTCTCCCTGTCGATCGAAAAACTCTCCTCTATCCCGCCAACTCCGGCAACTATCGCCTCAACTGCAGCGTCGGGCTTGTTCACAGCCAGAGCCGCCGATCTCTCATGCACGACTTTGCCTGTGATATCCATAAGCACGAACAGAACGTTGTCTACATCTACGTCGATCCCGACCGAAAAATAAGAGTCTGCTTTGAGTTCAAGCAGCACGGGCTTCCTTCCGCCTCTCGACTCTCCCGTGCCGGTTTCATGTATATAACCCTTCTCCATGAGAGAGGAAACTATAGCCCCCGCCGCCGTCGGCGACAGCCCCGTTTCCTTGGAAAGGTCGGACCTGGAAACAGCTTGCTTCACACGGATCATATCCAGTATGCCTGTTTCGTTATAAGCTTTGAGAAACTTACTGTTTCCGGTCCTGCTTTTCGTCATACGCCTTCCTCATAAACGCTCTTCATAATGTCGGCAAGATCCTTGTAGTCCTTTTTCAGAGACTTGTACAGCTGGCCATACATGCTGTAGAACTTCGAATATTTGCTATGCAATGCCATATCGGGCTGCTGTATGTTTTTGACCTGAATCGCAGTATCGCACGCTTCTGCGACGCTCTTATAAACGCCCGTGCCGACGCCGGCCAGCAAAGCAACGCCGAGTGCGGGTCCTTCGCTGGAATTGATCGTGGTCATCGGGGTACCGAATACGTCAGCCTGCATCTGCTTCCACAGTCTGCTCTTTCCGCCGCCGCCCGAAGCCCTTACTTCATTGATATCAACGCCCATGCCCTTGATGATCTCCATGCAGTCTCTGAGGCTGTAAACAACGCCTTCCATTACGGAACGGATGAGGTCCCTCTTCTTATGAACAGTTGAAAGGCCGAAGAATACGCCTTTTGCGTCAGCATCCAAGTGAGGCGTCCTTTCGCCGATAAGGTACGGGAGGTAAATGAGCCCGTTGCTTCCAGCGCGTACTTTTTCCGCTTCCTGGTCCATCAATACGTATGGATCTACGTCCATTTGTTCCGCCGTATTCATCTCGATCCTGCAGAAGTTGTCCCTGAACCATTTCAATGAGAAGCCGGCGCCCTGTGTAACGCCCATTACATGCCATGTATTAGGAACCGCATGGCAGAAGGTCTGAACTCTGCCCTTGGGATCTATGCTGATCTTGTCGAGGTATGCAAAGACAACGCCGGACGTTCCGATCGTAGATGATACGATACCCGGCTTTACGATACCGTTGCCCACTGCGCCTGCAGCCTGGTCTCCTCCGCCGCCTACCACCGGAGTGCCCTCGCGCAATCCTGTCAATGAAGCCGCAGCGCTGTTTACCTTGCCGCTTACTTCCTGTGATTCGTAAAGCTCGCCCACCTGGCTCCTGTCTATGCCAAGCTTGGACATTACTTCGCCGCTCCAGCGCCTGCCCGGTATATCCATCAGCTGCATACCGCTGGCATCCGATACTTCCGTTGCAAATTCCCCTGTGAGCCTGAACCTCACGTAATCCTTTGGAAGCAGAATTTTTGCGGTCTTTTCGAATATCGCCGGCTCGTTGTTCTTTACCCACATGATCTTCGATGCAGTGAATCCAACCAGCGCGGGATTTGCTGTTATTTCGATCAGCCTTTCCGCACCTATGAGGGAAGTGATCTGTGCACATTCAGCTGTAGTCCTTTGATCGCACCAGATTATCGAACGTCTTAGTACCTTGCCTTCCTTGTCGAGCATTACCAGACCGTGCATCTGGCCTGAAAGCCCTATACCACTGATTTCGTCAGGTTTTTTCCCGCTTTTTGCAAGTACCTTGCGAATACCGGCAACAGTAGCCTGCCACCAATCTTCCGGGTCCTGTTCCGCCCAGCCGATATTGGGCTGATAAAGGGGATATTCTTCGAGTGCGCTGGCGACGGTATTTCCCAGTTCGTCGAACAGAACTGTTTTCGTGCCTGAGGTGCCGATATCGATACCTAATAAATATGCCATAAGCAAACCTCCAAAACAGACTTTTTAATATTATATTAAAAAGTATAATATTTATTAGCAGTTTATGCAATATATCATGAATCTATTTCCTGAAAATAAACGGTCTAAATAAGCTGATATTATTTATAATAAATAGATTATGAAAAGACAATACTATAATCATAATGAAAAAGAATATATTGGAGGATGTTTAGCGCCCTCAGGGCGCGGATTTCCTCTAAAAACATTCAAAGGAGGATGATAAAATGCAGGCAAATAAAATGGACAAACCGAACGATGGCATCAGATGCTCTGTCAATACTTGCTATTACTATATGAGTGGAGACCACTGCTCCGCGCAGCAGATCCAGGTCGAACCGAGAAACTCGACTTCCTCGGAACAGACGGACTGCGCTACCTTCTCACCGAGCTTTACCGGCTGATTCCATAGAATTTGGGCAGCCGCACCGTTACAGTTAAACAGGCTCCGAACGCATCCCGGCCGTCGGGCGCTTCGGAGCTTGTTGTCTTTATTCCAAAATACCCAACGATTTATTTAGCCATATTTCATTTGATTAAGTACATTAAAATTAGTAGTGAGGACGATTTTGGGAAATTCCTGGATTCCCTTTAAGTAATTGCCGCTACCTAAAAACAGGTAGGACTATTAACTCCTGCCTGCTTTTTTGTTGTAGAGGATAATGGTTTACCAATATTCCGAATTAATAGAAGCAGCTGCCCCCGATGAATTCCCTGATTATTGAGTTTGCAGGCACGTCCTTCGGATCTATTGGCAGGAAATAGCTCAGGAATTCAATCAGCCTGTTGGCCTCGGAATATTCCTCCGCAGT
>JAEYOM010000116.1 GCA_023411715.1 Bacillota bacterium
ATCTTCATTAAAATCACCGACGCCAACAGAAATATCACCTGGTTCAGTTCACAGACCGCTCCCAGTATATCGCCTGTTACTCCTCCGAGCTTCTTCCCCAGCGATCTTGCCAGTACAAAGGCCGACAATACCGCCAATGGCATCAGCACAAGCCCATATACGCCTGATATAGCAATAAATATGACTAGACCTATGATCGAACCCGCCAGCACTTCCTTCCAGCCGCAGAGTTCGACACACCACCTGCCCGGGCCATCCGAAATTCCGGCATAATTCGATGTCCCTGAACCTATCAGGGACCCTATCCTTCCGGCTGCCGGCATCAGGATCAATATCCCGGCCAGACGGCTCTTCAATGAAGCAATAAGCGAGATATCCAGCAAAAGCACCAGAACTATAGCGAGAACGGCATTTGTGCCGACCCTGCTGTCCTTCATTATTTCAAGTACCCTCTCCCGCGGGCGGTTGGAAAATAATCCGTCAGCAGTATCTCCGAGGCCATCCAGGTGCAGTCCGCCGGTCAGGAAAACATAGAATGCCACCGTCAGCACGGCATTTACCACCGACGGGACCAAAAAGCCCAGCAGGTAATGAAGTCCCGCTAGCAATACCCCGATGATAAGTCCTACAACCGGCGCAAGTACAAGGCCTTTTGCAAAATTTTCACATTCTGCCCTTACATTATATTTTAACGGAATTCTGGTCATAAACTGAAGCATCAGTACAAACCTTTCCAACCATTTCATTTGTGACACCTCGCTTACATTACTTTAATAATGCAGGTACCAGTAGTGCTGTTTGCAGAAGTTGTGTTTATCACATCGGAGCCATACTACACGGGTATAGTTGAATGGAATGAACTGCAACACCCATGAGACTAGACTTTTGAGTGACCTTAACTATGGTTTGAATAGAATAAAACAGTTCGTGCTTGGAAACACAACTGGAACAAGCGGTGCTGGTGGTACCTGAATAGCCGCCCTATTTTATCCTGAGCGGTATACCCGAGACCAACAGGTATACTTCGTCAGCTTCACGAGCAAGCTGCTGGTTCGTCCTTCCGGCAATGTCGCGTACAGCCCTGCCGAGAACAGTAGACGGTACCACTCCCATACCAAGTTCGTTCGTTACAAGTACGAACGGGGTTTCCGCCCCCTTGATCACTGATAACAATTCGGACGTCTGCTCTGAGACATCACGTTCGACGCCGTTTATGTCCTCAGTAGTCATGTTTTCCCATTCCATATCCTTTTGTAGCATTATATTGGAAACCATGTTGGTTATACAGTCCAGCAGCACCGCATCACGGCCGTTCAACAACCCCGGCAGGCTATTGCCAAAGTCCCTGAACGCCTCGAGTGTCTCCCAATCCGCAGGACGCTGCAGACGATGCAGGCGGACGCGCTCCTTCATCTCCTCATCGAATGCAATCGCCGTTGCAATATAAAGTATATCCCCGCCCAAAGTGCGGACAAGGTTCTCTGCAAATGTACTTTTGCCGCTTCGCGCCCCGCCTGTCACAAGTATGAGTTTGCCCATATGATCCTTCCTTCCGGCGTTTACTTTCGGGCCGTTGCCGTATCTTAAGCATCATGACTCCAGTCCCCATATTTAACAACTCTGTTCGTTTAAAACAATCCTGCTCGTCTTAAACAGCTCAGTTCACCTTACAGCTCAGTTCTTTAGAAGTGCCTCAATCGATTATTTCACGCCTCACGGCAAGACTTCATGAAGCCTTGCCGATTCTATCACAATAGCATTTTTCTTGAGCGCGTTATACTCGAGCAGTGCCTTCCCTCCGGTAAAATCACGGTTTGTCGGCTTCTCATCCTCAATTATGATCAGATTTTCTGCGTTAGCCGCCGCCTTCAGATTTTTGACATTCTGCTGTCCAAATGGCATATCACACAATATCGTAAAGTCTGCAGCTTTGATCATCTCGACGTTTTTTTGAAACGTTTCCTCGTCTATCTCGCTGAAGGGCTGACATACGAGTGTCGGGATGCCGAATACGTCCGTACACCCAAGGTCGCTGTCCCCATGCGCAAACACGCCCGCCGTAATGTTATAGCCGCCTTCGAACAGCTGCCTGATAACCCCTGATGCGGATCCGCCCCCGCCGATGACATGCACGAGCTTATCCCTGCCATTTTCAGCCTGGCCGGGTATGTGGAAATCCACCAGCCCGGATATGCGGTTTTTATAGACAAGCGCATTCACACCGTATGCTTTGTTCAGGTTTTGTCGTGTAACGACCTTTTCCGGTGCTCCGTCAGCAATGATCCGACCTTCCTTCATAAGAATAAGCCTTGAGCAGAAGCGGACTGCCGTTTTCAGGTCATGGACTGCGGCAATTACAGTCTTGCCGTTCCTGCAAAGCTCCGCAGAATAGCGGAAGGTCTGTTCTTCATACGCAATATCCATGCTTGCGGAGGGCTCGTCAAGCAATATCAGACTGGTTTCCTGTGCAAGAGCCTTTGCAAAAAGCACCCTTTGCCGCTCACCGCCCGACAGCGTATTAATCAGACGGTTCTCAAGCCCGAGGGTATCCGTATATTCCATATATCTGCGCGCAGCCTCATAATCGGCAGGACGCTCCGCCTTAAACCGGCCCAGCAGGTGGTACCTGCCCGTCAGGACAATGTCGAGCACTGTGAAAGGAAATGTGACCGTGGTATCCTGATGAAGCATTGCCACCCTGCCTGCGATCTCTCTGCTGCTCAAGCCGCTCAGGTCTACCCCTTCGATTTCGATACTTCCGGTACTTTTATATATGCCGTCCATGCATTTCAAAAGCGTCGTCTTTCCGGCGCCGTTCGGACCTATAACACCTATGAATTCGCCTTTTACAGCATCAAAGCAAATATCGTTAAGTATCTGCTTACCATTGATACTGAAATTAAGATCTCTGACTGAAAGCAGACTTTCCCTGGAAGTCATATCGCCCTGCGGCATATACGTTTCATTGTATAACGGCGTTTTTCCATTGGTTTCAGCCATCAGAACAAATCCCCCTCCCTTCGGGACTTGATCAACAGGTAAAGGAAGAAGGGTGCGCCAAGCAGGGATGTAATTATCCCGACGCTAATCTCACCGTTGGCAGGCAGTCTCGCAAGTATATCGCAGCCTGTGAGGAAAATCGCTCCGCCAAGGGCGCTGGCCGGTATCAATATCCTGTGATCCGGTCCTGTTATCAAACGCAGGATATGTGGAACTATCAGGCCGACAAAGCTGATCGGGCCACAGACTGAAATCGCTGCCGCCACGGTCAGTGAAGTCACAAGGAGCAGCAGCTTACGCGAACGCGAGGGTTCAAGGCCGACGGACTGCGCTTCTTCTTCACCGAGCAGCAGCAGGTTCAGATCCCTCGAAAAGAATGTAAGCACTAATATAAGTATGATGACCGGAGCTGCAATCAGGCGTACATGGGACCACATCATACCGTTCAGGCTTCCCATGACCCAGAAGACATAGCTCCGGACCTCATAGCCGTTGCTGTTCATAAGTACCAGCTGTGTAACGGCTCCGATGAACGTGCTGACGGCGATACCCGATAAAACCAGAGTAAGGGACGATATTTTGCCCTTGCGCAGTGACAGCAGGTATATCAGCGTAACTGCCAGGAGCGCCCCGACAGAGGCAAACAGCGGAAGCGTATATATGCTCCGCGCTGCAAAGCCCAGCGTGATCGCCATTACAGCGCCCAGGCCCGCACCGCTTGACACACCCAGGATGCCGGGGTCGGCCATGGGATTGCGGAACATACCCTGCATCGCCGCGCCACAGGAGGCGAGCGCCGCGCCTGCAAGACAGGCTGTCAAAGCGCGCGGGAGCCTTACGAGATAGATGATCGCATTCTGATCCCTGGGCAGCGATGGGTCATTCAGTAGCCCCATATTGGATAGAATGATCCTCACTGACTGTCCAAATGGTACATAAACAGGCCCTACCGCCACCGCTGTCACTATCAGTACGAGCAGCACCGCCAGCATGGTCGGAAATACGATGCGCATTTTTTTATAAACTGAACTTTCCGGTATGTTCTTACCGTTTTTCATACTCTCATGTTCCTTCTGCCAGGGTTATCTACGTTCCTTCTCCCAGGACTATCTATAATCCT
>JAEYOM010000185.1 GCA_023411715.1 Bacillota bacterium
CATAGAAGATGATCATCCTTTGTTGTATATTTGTCTTGAGAAACTATATATTAACAGGATTTCATCTTCTTTTCTATTGTTTTACCTTTTTATTCCATTAATTTCCCTACAGTAACTTTACGCTAACGAATCAGACAAATATAGGTTCTCGTTTTTTTGATATTGCTTGATTTGAATATTGCTTGATTTGAATATTGCTTGATTTGAATTTTGCTTCATAATCGTATCATAGATCAGTAAAAAAATGGGTACATTTAATCTATCCCTTAACGCCTAATCATAAGAATTACCGGATAGGAAAATACTACGGATAAAATTCGATGCTAAGCAGAAACAATAATACTATGAATAAACAAGTGTATCCTCGAAATATAAGAAAGCGTGTCAAGCTGATATTCAACCCTGTTTCCGGTGCAAATCGGGAATCGCCGCTGCAGCTCATGAATGTAATTAAAGAATTGCAAGCCCGGCATTTTGTGACCGAACCGTACCTCACCGAACCTGATTCGGATCTGGAAAGCGTAGTGCAGGATGCCGTCGTACATGGGTTCCGCACGTTTGCAGTCTGCGGAGGAGACGGTACGGTATCTGCCGTGGCTAGAGCAATGAAGGGTTTGAACGCCACCCTCGGTATCATCCCAACGGGTACGCAGAATAATGTGGCGCTTGGTCTGGGTATCCCAACCGATATTCCGTCTGCGATCGACATACTTCGAACAGGAAGGCGCCATAAAGTGGATATGGGTATAGCATCATGCAACGGCAAAAGTATGCCGTTTCTTGAAATTTGCTCAATAGGGCTCTTTTCAGCACTTTTCGAATCCGGAGACGATATCCAGCATGGAAATATTTCACGTATCGGAGATTTCCTGGCAACTCTGACTGCCTCTCCCACATCTGAAATGAATATAGTAATGGAGGGTGAAAAAGAAATCAGGAACACAGGTCATGTGGTGCTGGTCTCGAATATGCCTTATGTCGGCCGCCATTTTCAGGTCGGTACGCCGGATTGTTTCAAGGATGGCTTATTTGATGTGCTTTTCTGCTCCGACATTTCAAAACTTGATCTGCTTATAGGATATATGCTGAAAGTACCGGGAATGAATATTGAAAACGACTCGAGAATCAGAAGTTATCATGTGAGTAAAATAGATATCGAAACACATCCCGCAATGGCTGTTATGGCAGATGGGATCCTGCTCGGAGAAGGTCTGGTAAAGATCGAAATGCAGAGGCAGGCTCTGGCGGTGATATTACCCCCTGCAACCAAGGGAACAGGTGAAAACCATGGAAAATAGAGATAAAGAACAAAACGGTAAAATGAGGAGCAGACCTGTACATAAAATCCGTGCCAAATGTATCAGGGTTGCCGACTGGTTCAGGAATGTAAATATTGTTTACTTGATAATCGGCCTTGGCATTTTGCTGGCAGTTGCTTTGATCTTTATGCCCGGCTATCTGTGGGAGTATTTCTGGATACGAATAAAGGCGCAAAAATATTTATCCTCTCTTGTACTGATCTTCTGCCTGATCGCCGTCTCGCTTGTATGGAAAGCCGGTCAACGAATCGACGTATGGGCTTTCAAGGCTTTTAACCTGCACGGGCCGCATACACGCTGGCTTGATTGGACAATGCTCGGCATTACTCAGATCGGAAGCGGGTTTTTTGCCATGGCGATCGCGGTTGCTTTCTTTCTGAAGGTCAATCATCTGCTCGCCTATGAGATCGTGCTGGGGAGTTTGTCGTTATGGCTCATGGTAGAGCTCATGAAAGCTCTCATATGCCGGGCGCGCCCCTATATAAAACTGGCGGATACGCGTATCGTAGGTACAAGAGCCGGCGGGCATTCATTCCCAAGCGGGCATACCAGCCAGATTTTTTTCCTGGCCGCATTGATCTCACATTATTATCAATTTGCTCTTTCGGGTTGGCTGATACTGTATGGCGTCGCTTTGCTGGTAGGCATAACACGCATTTACGTCGGAATGCACTACCCGCGCGATGTGATGGGCGGCGCGGCTCTGGGGACTGCCTGGGGACTTTTCGGCGTGATTGTGAATAGTTACATCTAATATTATAGAGTCAATAAAAATCACCTGCTGGCCGTAACAATAATAGTGAATAATGAAATATGTAAATGTGCTGCCGGGTAATTATCCCGGCAACACTTGGATATTCTCCTAGATAAAGAAGAATGGGAAAAATGGACTAAAAAACGGGTTGAAAAACGGTCTAATAAACGGGAACCCAAAAAAGAACGGCCTGCGCCCAAAAAATACAGGGTCTCTATATGCCATCGGATCCATACCGGATATCGTATCTCTTGCGGCGTCAGGGCCGTACCCATATCCTCCGTAGGATGGGTAAGCCTGACGCATTCCATAATCTGAAACGTTCGGGTATCCGGGATATCCATATGCAGCAGGGTACATTCCCGAAGGGCCGCTTATTGACTGTGTATCAGCAAAGATTTCATTCTGATCCAATTTAAACCCTCCTCATATTAACTAAAATACACTATTATATTATGTTCAGGTTTATGTTTTAGTTACCACTTTTCTTCTATTATGTTAACTAATTAATGGTCAGATCCGTCAATTTATTCAAATTACTTGCCTATGCACGCATTAACTATAGGCTCTTTTCAAGTGTTTCATATATGTTATTATAAATTCTTATCATAAGCTGATCCATATTTTTTGCAGCATTCATATATTTGCTCGCCTCCGGTATCCTTGACAAGTCTTTGAATTTTGCGTTTAGCTGCATAACTCTTGACTCAAATTCTCTATTCGGTAATTTTGCCGAATATAATTGTTTTTGACCAAGGTTAAATTCATCAATTTCCCTTTTCAGATCCGGCATTTTGGAAACAGCAGCCTTAGCCTGCTTCAGTCCCGAAAATTCAGGACTTGATTTTATTGCTTCCGCGAGTTTTGGCAAAATATCATTTATGCTCATATTTTTACACCTCAGGGTATCTCCATAATATCAAAAGCGAAGTTTTTATTATATTTCAAGTATATGTGCGGCAGAGCAATAGTGTTACTTTATGTATACTAATAAAATTTTATCGGGCAGGCCTGCATACAGTAATTTTTCAGCATATATTTACCCCTGAGAATACCAAACTGAACGATGTGACCAGTTAGTTCATTTTCCAGCGCCAGTTTGCCGATACCGGCAATCGCCGGTAAAAAAGCATCCAGGGCATACACTTTTATCCTATAGGTGTGGAGCTGCCCTATAGGAGGTAAAGGTCCCCCGTAGCCAAGTCTTCCGAAATCGTTTATTCCCTGCAGTGCGCCGCCCAGAGAGTATACTATCGCTTCGTTTGGAATACCTTCCGGTATTATAGAAATTTCCGCTGGTATGTTCCAGATCAGCCAGTGCGTAAAAACCCCCATCGGAGCATCGGGATCATCCATTATTATTGCAATCGACTTTACGTTGCCGGAAGTATTTCCGATAATCAACGGAGGTGAGATGTTAAGACCCTGGCCGGTAAATCTGACGGGAATGAATCCATTGTCCGCAAATGCAGGACTGATCACTTCGAGATTATTCGGCATTATATCAGCCTTCTTTAATCGTACAGTCTACATAAATCATTATACTCAGAAAAATGAATCAGGTTACCCTAATAGTAAATAAAAATTAGGTCGGAAACGCATTATATCATGGTATTGGCACGGCCAGTAAATATTACACGTCCATATATTTCCATCTGCCCTTGTTCATCCTGATAAGATACATGGCCGATCTCGAGCTGAAGTCGAAGAATATGCCTATCATAACTGCAGTCAAGCCTATTGCGAACCATTTTATAAGCAGGAAAGACAAAATGACCCTGAAAGTCCACAGGCCGACAAAGGAAGTGACCATAACATACTTAATGTCCCCCGCGGCCTTCAATGTCGCCGAGCATAGATTGAGTATCGCCAGCAGTGGCTCTATCAGCCCGAAAGTACAGACTATTCCGACCGACTCCTTAATAACAAGCGGGTCTTCCGAATACCAGCCTGCAAGATATTTCGCGAAAATAACCATGAGTATTCCGATAACGAACCCTACAGCCATGGTTATCTTCAAGCCTTCATAGGCATACGTCTCCGCCTTTTCGTAATCCTTTTCGCCAAGGCTCTGACCTACAAGCGTTGTATTGGCTATGGCAAATCCGAATATGGGGAAGAACGCCAGCGCATTTATGTTGATCCCGATCTGGTATGCCGCCATTGAAACCGTCCCCAATGTTACGATTATGATTTGAAGTATAAGAAAACCGCCCTGCATGACCGCTTGCTCTATGAAGCCCGGAACCCCTATATTTATTATTCTCTTCATCATATCCGGCCTGAGCGCGTAATCTTCCTTAAGACTCATATTCAGCTTGAGCCCCTTGAAGTTATACAAAACCAGAATCCTGACAGTGACGCCTATGATCCTCGAGATCGTAACCGCTATGGCCGAGCCTGCAATGCCTAAAGCCGGTATATGGAGCGCCGGGTCTCCAAATATCAGTAATGTGTTCAGTACGATGTTCAGAATGTTGACTCCGCCTGTTATATACATAGGCGTTTTTGTATCCCCGGCTCCCCTCATGGCTCCCGAAACTATTATGTCAAGCACGAGAAAAGGCAGATTTATCAGCACAATATTGAAATAATCGATCCCTGCGTTGAAAACATCCTTTTCGGCTCCGCCGAAAAACAAGCTCAGGATATTCACGGAAAACAGCCTGCCAAAAACCGTCAGCAGTACCCCGACAACGATCGCCATATATCCTGACTGTACCAATGCCCTCTTTGCCTCTTCCTTGTTGCCTTCGCCGGTGACCCTGGCTATGACGACCGTCGTGCCGATCGACAAGCCTGAAAAAATCGTTTGCATGAACCCCATGAGCATATTTATCATGCCTATGGCTGCAACCGCATATGTACCTATCCTGCCCATGTATATTGTTGAAACCATTCCGACCGTCATCTCGAGTATCTGCTCTGTGATCGACGGCCAGGCCAGTGAAATAATCTCCCTATCAGCTTTTGTGTTCAGCTGAAACCATTTTCTTTTCATTGTTTACCCCGTTGGTACAGACCTGTTTTACATAATGAAAACTATTATAACTCAAATAAATTCATCTGGCGACAATAAATTGATCGAAATTAACCTATCTATTTACTAAAGCCGCCTCTAAACGAAAGCCCCCCGACTATACCGTCAGGAGGCTCTGATATACATAATAAATTCGACGACACGTCGTGCACCGGCGAAAAATATGAGTCTGTTTTTTGATCAGAGACCATTTCTGCTGCCCCGTTCGGGCAGCATTTGTCGAGATGTGATAATACAGCTGTTCAAAATATAAATTATAGCGCTCCCTGCAGTTCATTGAAAGTCTGCATTTCCACAGCGCGAATCTGCTTCCTGCTCATGGCGAATTGAAATATGGACTCGCAGGCATTTACGAAATCATGCAGGTTGCAGTTTCCGGCTCTTTCACCTATGCCGAACAGCGTACAATCGATTAAGTCAGCCCCCGCCTTTGCCCCGATGATGGAATTCGCAACTGCCATACCAAGATCATTATGTATGTGCAGTTCTACATTAATATCAGAGTAGTCCCTGATAGTTTTTATCAGTTCCCTGGTCCTGTTCGGCGTCAGTACCCCGACAGTATCCGCGACACGTATGACGTCGACGCCGGCGTTTTTTAATTCCTTTATCAGACTTAATAAAAAGCCGATATCCGACCGCGAAGCGTCCTCAAGGCCTACCGTCACTGCTACGCCTTGTTTTTTTGCCGCTTCCACGCATTCCAGGACACTTTTTACTACCCAGACCTTATTCTTTTTGAGCTTGCTGTAAATCTGCACATAGGAAACAGGAGCGCCTATATGGATGATATCCGGACGGCATGCGATGGAACGCTTTACATCATTAACGTTCATGCGGCTCCATACGGATATCTTAGCCTGCTTCCTGTTTTCCAGTATACGGCATATCCCCGCCTCCTCAGCTTCACTGAGTACAGGTATCCCCGCCTCTATTTCATATACTCCGATATCATCCAGAAGCCCGGCTATCTTTACTTTGTCCTCAATGCGCAAGGCGATGCCGGGGCTTTGTTCACCATCCCTCAAAGTTGTATCAACAATATGCTTGACTGCCTTCACCCTTCACCACCCCCGTGACCAGCCGGATGAACTCCTTGTCGTTCAGGCTTTTACGCTCCTGCGTGCAGACGTTTTTTGACAACTGAAGTATTTTATCTATCGCTGAATCGTCAGGTACCGGCAGGTTCAATTCCTCCAGCTTCATTTTTACAGCTTTTGTTCCCGAATGCTTTCCGATGACAAGCTCCATTTTTCTGCCTACGCTCTCGGGCGGGTAGGCTTCGTAGGTTGCGGGATTCTTGCAGATGGCGTCCGCATGTATGCCGGCTTCCACCCTGAAAATATTTTTACCGATAATAGGCTTACGATTGCCGACAGGCTTGTTCATGAACCTCTCATACAGTTTTGTCAGCCTGGGAAGCAGCGAAAGATCACGATTCGGTTTATGCCTCATAGCCAGCCGCAATGTCATCAATATCTCTTCGGTGGCGGCATTATTGTTACAACCGGCGAAGCTTGCAGTTATATTCCTGCCGTTATTCTGCACCCAGAGAAGAGCAAGCGCGCTTGCACAGCCGAATGTATTCTCGGGGCAGAAATGGATATTGGTCCCCGGCAGACAGTTTTGAATCTCCTCCATGAGCTTTTCACAAGGATGGCTCAACAGATCGTCGCATCCCGTGATACGTACCTCGTCGTTTCCGGCAAGTGTCCTGAGCTTGATAATCTCTCTGACGTCATTTAGTTGAAACTCGCATATCACGTTATCGTATTTCTGTCCGCCATGGCATACATACCGGTAAAATCCCGGATACTTCGGTATTTCATCGCTAAAGCCCACATTCAATATAAATCTGCCGGCGGGCAAAGGCTTCATGCTTTCATATACTTCCACGGGCAATTCGATCGCGTCCATGCCTACCGCAAACAATAACTCGCAGAAGAGATGCAGCTCATCTTTCGCCAGAAAGCCATCCTCCAATGCCATCAAGGTATTATCGACCAGTTGAAGCATCCTTCCACCCCCTATCACAGCCGGCTGCAACTGTAATTCTATAATTTCAGTTCTTCCACCGGAATGCCGTCAACGATATGCTGTTCGACTATCCTTTCAACGTCGTCCTCCGAAACATTTTTATACCATATGCCTTCAGGATAAACGACAACGATCGGTCCTTTATCACAGACGCCGAAGCATCCCGTATTGGTTATCATTACATCCCCGGAGAGACCCATGTCCTCGACCGCTTCTATAAACTTCCGGACAATACCGGTCGAATCCTTTGAAAAGCATAATCCCTTCTGCTGTCCGTTTATCCGGCAGCTCGTACATACAAAGATATGATGCCTGATGTTAATCATAAAGACCTCCTTTTGCCGCTCGAGCAGTATACTGATTTAGCCCGGCAGCCGCTTTTTTTACCGAAGCTTCGATACTGTCACAATCCGTGAACACCTGTATCCCTTTAATGCTCAGCTGCCGCTTCGGTGCTTCTCCAATCCTCAGCGCGATCACGGCGCTGCAGTCGGAAATCGACTCTACCAGCCTTCCGATCCTGTCATCGTCCGAATCGCACTCCTCAATACCAGTACAGTATTTATAAACCGGTCTTCTTTCCTTGAACACGATATCACCGTTGTTATATTCATAAATATAAAATTCTGCTGCGTGGCCGAAATGCTGATCTACCATCATACCGCTTTTCGTCGTGACCGCAAGCCGGATCGCCGATGCGTTTCCCATGCCGGATGCGTTTCCCGTACCGCTTGCGTTTTCCGTGCTGCTTGCGTTCTCCATGCCGGATGCGTTTTTTGTGCCGCATGCAGCCTGCTTTCCGAATTCACGGGACCGGTCCTCGGCCAGCATGCCGATGGCGTCTGCCCGGCACTGCCTGCAGTGATACATCTGCTCCAGTATTTCTCCGCAGCTTTTTCTCATTTCCATGAGCTTCTGTTCGCTTACAGAGGCTAATTGCTCGAAGGCGCTCCCCTTAACCGGGATCATCGGCATTATGTTTGCCACCGCAGCGCCCAGTACCTTGACCTTTCTTACGATTTCAGGTATATGGCCGTCATTGATCCCCTTGATCATCACTATATTAACCTTGCATACAATGCCTTTGGAAGCTATGAGCCTGATCCCCGCAAGCTGGTTCGACATCAGAACGGCGGCGGCAGCCTCGCCGTAATACAACAAGCCCATGTAATCGATATATTTATAGATCCTTGCTCCAATCTTCGGATCAATCGCATTCACTGTGACGGTAACATGGGAGACTCCGAGAGAAACCAACTCTTCCGCATACTGCGGAAGCATCAGTCCGTTTGTCGAAAGGCAGAAGGTGATATCAGGGTCCTGCTCCCGTATCAGCTCCAGAGTCTTCCTTGTTTCGGCAAAATTGGCCAGGGCATCGCCAGGACCTGCTATTCCCATAACAGACAAATGGGCGACCTTCTTCCTGACCTCCAGGAACTTCTGCAGCGCCTCTTCCGGTTTCAGAACTTCCGTAGTCACTCCAGGCCTGCTTTCATTCGGACAGTCATAATTTCTGTGACAATAGTTGCAGCTGATATTGCACCTGGGAGCGACGGGCAGATGTATTCTGGCGTACTTATGAGCCTTGCAGCTGAAGCAGGGATGCTCTGCCGTCCTTTCGGCGATAGTTTTTTCTTTTACTGGAGCAATTTCTTCCGGCTTACAGGTTTTCTCCCCGTCCTGAACTGTTTTCCTAGATTCTTCCTTGTAATATTTCCGGAACAGTTCCTCCCTGAAACCTGTTTCCTTGATATCCAGCATCGAATTCGCAATTTCATCCAGCAGCGACAGCGCACCTTCGTAACCCAAGCTTCTAAGTCTCTGCCCGCCGACATGATCATGCACGGGAAAGCCCCTCCGTACCAGCTTGACGCCAAGCTTTTTCGCAATCCTTCTGCCGTCTGAATTTCCTATAAGTAGATTTACTCCCAGCTCTGCCGCACATTCTTCAATGGTTTGAAAGTCCACATCGTCAAGGATTTTATAATCATCTATGAAATAGCTGTCCGCCAATCCCTGTATTTCTTCATCCAGCAACGGTTTAATGCTCCCGCACTTTGCTCCTGTCGCCGCTATTACCGGGAGCACTCCGTTTTCCACGCAGAGCCTTACGGTGCTGAATACGAAATCAGGTTCTCCGTAAACCGCCGCCCTTACTTCCGCACAATACTTGTGAGAATCTATCATGGCGTCGATATAGCGGCCGCGTTCCAGCCTGAGTTTTTCCGGGATCTTTTTCCCCGATATCTGCTCGAGAACCTTCAGCAGATCATCCGAATCCCTTAAACATGTGGGAGGGTTGCACCTTATATACGGGACGCCGTAGTTATCCTTCAGATAACCTGCCACGGATTTCGTTTCTCCTGCAAACGATATGAGCTCCAGCGTTATTCTTGCTCCGGCCGTCTTGCAGATCTCTCTAATATCCGTTCCTCCGGAGGGAAGCTTCGAATATGAGGTCTGGTAAACTCCGTCCAGATTCTCGGACAGATCGGGAAGCAGGATGTAATCCAGCCCGAATTCTCCGAGTAAATCCTTCAGATATCTTGTATCCGCCGGTGAGAGCCTGCTTGTGACAACATTCACCTTATTATTGGGTTCGGCGTCCATCGGGACAGTCCTGACGATCTGATAGAGAGCCTCCTGAAAGCCTTCGAACTGGGTCCCTCCGTAACCTGCGGAAGATATCGGGATAATAACGATATTCCGGTACTGCGGATATTTTTCATAAAAACGGTCGATCATGCCGCGGACGTCCTCGCCTATCGTCTCAGCGAGACAGGTGGTTGCAACGCCGATCACTTCCGGATCATAGACCTTGATCAGGTTCAGGAGTCCCTGTATCAGATTTTTCTCACCGCCGTATACGGTGCCTTCCTCTGTCAGAGAAGAGGAGGCGATGTCGACCGGCTCGTTGTAATGTGTGGCCATATGTCTGCGGATATAGGTGCTGCAGCCCTGTGAGCCGTGAAGTATGGATACGCATTTCTTAATTCCGTACATGGCTGTCACTGCGCCCATTGGCATACACATTTTGCAGGGATTCACATTCAAATTGACCAGGTTTCCTTTCATATGGCCGCCTCCTTCTTGATGTATTTCCATACGGGATGATTTATGCTGCGATTGATTTCCTCTACGAAATTGACAACTCCGTCAAAACCGCATAATGGACGTTTTCTCTCATGATTGTGATCGCAAAAGGCAACGCCGAGCTTATAAGCCAGCGGTCGCTCCTTTACTCCCCCGACCAGGATGTCCGCTTGCTTTTCCCGGATGAATTTCTCCAGCTCCGCCGGGTTGGCGTCATCCAGGATGACGGTATTATCTCCGACGAGGCCCGTTATGATCTCATAGTCCTCCTGCTTTCCGGTCTGCGTACCGACAACCACCGTCCCTATCCCGAGGGAACGAAACTGCTTGATCAGTGAGATGGCCTTAAATCCTCCTCCGACATAGATAGCGGCTCTCTTGCCCTCCAAATTCCGTCGGTATTTCTGAAGAAATCGCTCCAGCCGGGAGCTCTCGTCCTCGCACAGCCTGACTGCCATCTGCCTCGCATACATATCTCCCAGGGCTTCGGCGATCCTTACCAGAGAGTTCAAGGTGTCCTCTATACCATAAAAGCTTATTTTGATATACGGTATACCGAACTCCTCCTCCATCCGGTTCGCCAGATAAGTGCTGGAACCGGCGCACTGTACCACATTCAATCCGGCAGCCGGAGCCCTGATCAGCGTATCGTAACAGGAATCGCCGGTAAGTGTAGAGATTACCGGTATTCCCATTTTCTTAAGATAATCCTTTACAATCCACAATTCGCCGGCAAGGTTGAAATCACCGAGAATGTTGACGCCTCTCCGCTTTGGCTGCCTATGCGGCGAGATCAGTTCCATTACGGCATCGCATGCCAGTTTGTAGCCGGTGGATTTATTGCCCGAGAAACCCGGCGATTTCACCGGTATCACACGTATGCCATGCTTCGCGGACATTGTCCTGCATACCGCCTCCACATCGTCTCCGATCACTCCGACGATACAGGTGGCATACACGAATATCAGCTTCGGATGATGCTTTTCCGCAATTTCTTCGATTGCCGCTGTCAATTTTTTTTCTCCGCCGAAAATCACATCTCTTTCCGAAAGATCAGTGGAAAAGCTGTTGCGGTAAAGCTCCGACCCGCTGCTCAAGCTTCCCCGGATATCCCAGGTATAGCTGGCGCAGCCGATAGGCCCATGTACTATATGAAATGCATCCGTTATGGGATTGAGTACCACACGGGCTCCGCAGTATGCACATGCTCTCTGGCTCACGGCGCCGGAGACGCTGTTGCTGTCGCATCTGATGCCGCTGCCGCTGCAGCCCTCCTGTTTCAGCAAAATGAAATCCTGTCTGGCTTCCAAAACACTTGTGCTCTCCATATGAACACTTCCTTATATGCTTAACTGTGATTTCACATCACAGCCGCCATTGTCACATTACCATTTCAAAGTCCTCTTCTGCGGCGTCGCTGTCCTGCCTATCCAGCAATGCGTTTGTGATCAGCTCGGCCAACCTCATGCCTCCCTTGTAACCGACCAGGGGCATATATGAATGAACGTAGCGGTCTATGATCGGAAAGCCTGCTCTTACAAACGGGATATTTTCCGATCTGGCGATGTATTTTCCATGAGTGCCGCCTATCAGCAGATCCACGCCATCTTCCTTGATCCATTGGTGCAGCTCGAACAGATCTCCCGATGACCTGGCCTTGCTTCCTTCGACGCCGAACTTCATAAAAAGGTCTTCCGCCTCCTGCACGAAGGCTTCGCCGGGAGTGCCGGTCACCAGGTATTTCGGTATCATGCCCATTTCCATTGTATATTCGGCAAGACTGAGTACGGTATCCGGGTCACCGAATATGGCGACCTTTTTATTGTAAGTATAGGGGTGAATATCGATCAGAATATCTACCAACTGCCCGCGTTCTTCCTCCAATTCATACGGCACGCTGTTTTTTGAGAATCGGTGCAGAGCCATGATAAAATCATCCATTCTGCCGATTCCGATGGGGAGCGGCAGCAGTTTATACGGAACCTGGCATTTTTTCAAGAGCACTTCGGCGGGTGCTTCACCGGTGGTTTTCCCGATCGCAAGAGTCAGACTGGACGCACCCAGCCCGACGATCTCCTCCACTGTTGTGCCGCCCTTGGGATACAGGCTGAATTTGCCTGTCATCGGACTATCCATGACGCCGCTCGTGTCAGGCAGCATCGTATAGGAAATGCCCATCATTTCCGTTATCCTCTTCATTTCCCTCATATCGCCCGGGTTAACGAAGCCCGGCAGGATCGCAAGCCTGCCGTTTTTCTTTGCAGAGGGAGCGGTCAAATAATTGATGAAGCCCGACACCATGCTGCTGAAGCCTGTAATATGCGAGCCCTTATAGCTCGGCGTATTTGCGTGGACCATGTACCTGCCTTCCGGGATATCGATATCTTGGATTATCGCATTCAGGTCGTCCCCTATGGTTTCGGAAAGACAGGTGGTATGAACCGCAATGATCCTCGGGCTGTAAATGTCGAATATGTTTTTTGCCGCCGTCTTAAGGTTCGAACCTCCTCCAAAAACGGAAGCGCCTTCCGTAAAAGAACTGGAGGACGCCATTGCCGGGTCCTTGAAGTGCCTGGTCAAAAACATCCTGTGAAATGCACAGCAGCCCTGGGAACCATGGCTGTGCGGCATGCATTCGTGTACTCCCAGCGCCGCGTACATTGCTCCAACCGGCTGACAGGTCTTTGCCGGATTTATCCTCAGCACGCTCCTGTCATAAGCTTCTTTTCCTGTATAATCTAGCATGCCTCTTCACCTCCCAAAGTACCCTCGAGACTTGGAGCCATCTTCCACGGCGCCTTGACATAACTCCAGGCCGGCGCGCAGATCCCCATCGTGATGTCCCTCGCGAAGTTTACCGCTCCGCGGAAGCAGGAATATGGCCCGCTGTAATCATAAGAATGCAGCTGCCTTGACAGGACGCCGCTTTTCTGTGCCACAAATTTATCCTTGATACCTGAGAAGAAGATATCCGGCTTCAACAGCTTCAGAAATTCTTCGGTTTCATAATGATTGAGGTCATCCACCATATATGTGCCGTTCTTCATGTCCTTTACCATGCCGCCATAGTAATCGAGGAGTTTCTCTTCCTTTAATTTATTCAGGTCGTCCTCCGATAAATAAACGTGGAATTTCTCCGGATCAGGCTCAACCTTGATCGATTCGATATTTTTGCTGTCGGCGTCGGGCTTGATGAAAGGAAGTACTTCTCTTCCTTCGTATTCCTCCCTGTGGCCGAATTCATATCCTGCAAGTATGGTATGAACGCCGAGGTCATTCAGCAGGAACTGGTAGTGATGCGCCCTGGAACCGCCGACGTAGATAGCTGCGGTTTTCCCCTTGAGCCTGCTCCTGTAATAATCCATATCCTCCCGGATCAGCTCCAGTTCGTCGGTTATTACCGCCTCGGTTCTTGCAGTCAGTTCAGGGTCATTGAAGTATCTCGCGATATTCCTCAAGGATTCCATGGTGCCTTTTACACCTATGAAATTTACCTTCATCCACGGAATGCCGTATTTGGATTCGATCAGTTCTGCAATATAGTTGATGGAACGATGGCACTGCACCAGGCTCAGGTTTGCCTTGTGGGCATTCTTGATATCGTCGATGCTGCTGTCTCCTGTAAATGTGGAAATTATCTCGTAGCCGATCCGCTTAAGCAGACGTTCGGTCTCCCAACCATCGCCTCCGATGTTGTATTCTCCCAGAATATTGATCGCGAATTTGTTTGTAATCGCCCTGTCTCCCTCTCCGATCACATATTTAAAAAGCTGGTTGTTTGCGATATGGTGTCCCGCGGACTGGCTGACGCCCTTATAACCTTCGCAGCTGAAAGCGATGCATTTTATTTTGTATTCCTTCTCAGCCCATTTCGCAACGGCATGGATATCGTCTCCGATGAGTCCTACGGGGCAGGTGGAGCAGATCATGACCGTTGACGGGTGAAACAGATCCATTGCCTCTTCAATCGCTTTCTTCAGCTTTTTCTCGCCACCGAATACGATGTCCGGCTCCTGCAGATCCGTGGAAAAGCAGTATTGAAGGTAATTTGCCACACCCTCCTCCTTCTTCGCCTTGTGACGCCTGGTCCCCCAGGAATAAAACGCGCAGCCTATCGGTCCGTGAGTGATAATGAATGCATCCTTTATCGGCCCGAGCACCACGCCCTTGCAGCCTGCAAAGCAGCAACCCCTCTGCGTTATGATACCTGGGATGGTCCGGACATTGGCGGCGACTTCGTTATTGTTGTCGTTATTATTTACGCTCACCAAATGCTCTTTACGGTTTTTATAGACCCTGGAACTGTATTGGTCCAGGACCCTGTTCATAATATTCATAATTGGCTCCATTCCGCCGCCTTACAACGGCATCGTCATCCCGGCAATCGATAAACGATTGGCCTTAATATGCTTCCGTGGTCAATTCTCCGTCACGCACCCTGAAGTTCTCGTAAATGGGTAGAACGAATACCTTGCCGTCTCCCGGATTGCCGGTGGAGTTGGCCTCCATGATGCTTTCCACAGCAGCACCGGCCTCACTGTCTTCCACGATGATGGTAAACATGCGCTTTGGTATCATCCTGTCCATCTCTGAAAGATATTCGCCTTGCACCGCCGGAACCTCCCCGGATTCCACAATGGTCCTCAGCATACTCATATCAATGAGCTTTTTCCCCCTACCGAGCACCTTCCTGCAGCTAAACGCCGGAAACCCTGCCTGTGCGAGCGCTTCCTTCGTTACATTGACCTTGTTCTGCCTGACTATCGCAATAATTTCCTTCATAATCAGCCCTCCTACAAGCCTTTTTTCCTTGAACTGATTGTATAAGCCTCTTCCACAGGGCTGACAAAGATCCTGCCGTCTCCGAAATGCCCTTCCTCACCTGTCCTGGCGTATTTCATTATGATCTTCACAATATCATCCTTATCCTTTTCCTCGACTACCATGAGGAGCATTTCCTTGGGGATCTCATCATAATATATTTCACCGACCTTGACGCCCTTTTGCTTACCGCGTCCATACACATCCATTTTCGTAACCGCGGGAAATCCGGCAGATAACAGTTCCGACAATACGACTCCTACCTTCTCCGGACGAATGATCGCTCTGACCAGTAACATAAACACACCTCCAAAATTTAATAATCATAATCATGCATCAAGAATACCGTGTTCCATTAAAAGCTCTTCCAACCGTTCCTGCTTCATAGGCTTCGGAATTACAAACATGTCATTTCCGTCGATCTTCCGTGCCAATGTTCTATATTCGTCAGCCTGGTTAGCCCCAGGGTCATAGTCGATTACCGTCTTCTTGTTTATCTCCGCCCTCTGGACCATGTTGTCCCTTGGTACGAAATGTATCATATGGGAACCCAATTCTTTCGCGAATGCCGACACAAGCTCCGCTTCGCCGTCGACCTTTCTGGAATTGCAGATAATGCCTCCGAGCCTTACACCACCGGTACTGGCATATTTCTGGATGCCTTTCGAAATATTGTTTGCCGCATACAGCGCCATCATCTCGCCTGAGGCTACGATGTATATCTCCTGGGCCTTGCCTTCGCGTATCGGCATTGCGAACCCTCCGCATACGACGTCGCCAAGTACGTCATAGAATACGTAATCCAGATCGTCCGTATAGGCTCCCAGTTGTTCCAGCAGGTTGATCGAGGTTATGATGCCACGTCCCGCACAGCCCACGCCTGGTTCGGGCCCGCCGGATTCAACGCACCGGATATTGGCAAAGCCATGCTTCATGATGTATTCGAGGTCGATATCCTCTCCTTCCTCCCTCAATGTATCCAGTACCGTTTTCTGTGCCAAACCGCCAAGGATCAACCTTGTGGAATCCGCCTTGGGGTCGCACCCGACGATCATGATGTTCTTGCCCATTTCTCCAAGTCCCGCTGTAAGATTCTGAGTTGTGGTGGATTTACCGATACCGCCTTTCCCATAAATAGCAACCTGTCTCATAATAATAACCTCCTCAAAAAATCAGTTGTATCAGCCGCCGTAATAAATAAAAAGGCGCCATTACTTCCTAAAAAGTAATGACGTCTTCGTCTGGATATGGCTAAGACTTTATGCTGCAATTCTAGCATCTACATATGTTTGTATCAATGCATCGAATTGTCAAAAATCCCATATGTTTTAAAGACATTTTTGAATATTTTATACTATAGTATTAATTTCTGGCTATGCTCCGGCCATCATCAGTATATTTTCCTCAGGAAACGATATGAACTCAGGAGGCTTTTCTTCGTACACGCTCATCCATGCCTGCCTCGAAACGATCCAGGTTATCCTGCACCGCCCCTGTGAAACGCCGTCCAGCTTGAGTATAATTTTGTTTTCAAAGGGACCCTCAATAATCTCTTCCATAATCACTGGCATAGCATTCGACTCTTCATCGGCAGTGCAGGGCCTGATATTATGGGCACGGATACCCACAAAGCCTGTCTTCTCCGGTACTCTTTGCGCCGTCCTAAGGCGGAGTTTCCAGTCCAGCGCCTCTACACAATGGTCGGAAAGCCTTCTTGCTGCGGAAATATTTTTGCATCCTGTCAACTTCGCTGTAGTAAGATTAGCCGGCCTTTGAAAGATATCCTCCTTATCGCCCAACTCTATGACCTTTCCCTTATGCATTACGGCTATGGTCCGGCAGAAACGGTACAATTCCTCCCGGCTGTGTGAGACCATGAGCACATCGCCCTTATATCTGTGAAATACTTGCAGCATCTCCTGCTGGAGTCCTTCCTTCAAAAACGAGTCCAGCGCTGAGAACGGTTCATCCAATAACAATATCTCAGGATCATATGCCATGATCCTTGCAATTGCGACCCTTTGCTGCTCGCCTCCGGACAACTGCCCCGGATATCGGTTCAGCTTTTTTTCGAGACGCAGTAATACTGCCAGTTCCTCGACAGTCTTCCTCCGCTCTCTTCTTTTGCTTATGCCGGCTTCGATATTCTCCCTTGCAGTCATGTTCGGAAATAGGGCGTAATTCTGGAACAACATACCGACTCTTCTTTGTCGGGCGTTCAAATTAATCCCCTTTTCAGAATCAAATAGCGTTTTACCATTCAGTACTATCCTCCCGCAGTCAGGCTTCTCAATACCTGCAATGCACCTCAGCGCAAGGCTCTTGCCGCATCCGGAGGCGCCTAATAATCCCAAGGTCCTGCCGGCGTTATCAACCTTAATATCTAGATTGAAGTTTTTATAACTTTTCCGCAACTGAACGAATAGACTCACAGTCCTTCCTCCTTCAACCGGTCGCTCACACGTTCCTTCCTTTTGTCGCCCGCCAGTCGTCCCAAGAGAAATACCATCGGAAATGATATTGCAATCAGGATAATAACCCAGACTGCCGCTTCCTGTTTATTGCCGCCCTGAATAGCCATATAGACCGCCAGAGGCATGGTCTGCGTTTTTCCCGCAATATTCCCAGCCACCATCATCGTCGCTCCAAACTCGCCCAATGCCCGTGCCAGAGCTAAAATGCCTCCGGATATTATTCCGGGTAACGCATTCGGTATAAGTATCCGCCAAAATATCCTGCTTTCAGACATTCCGAGCGTTCTTCCCGCATAGATCAAATTGCGGTCCACCTGCTCAAAGGCCGCCTTGGAAGAACGGTACATCAGTGGCAGGGAAATGACTACTGCCGCGATTATGGCTGCAATACGGGTAAATATGACCTGAATTCCCATGCCCGTCAGTAATCTGCCCAGACTCCCGCTTTTACCGAGCAGCAAAAGAAGGAGAAATCCAACGACTGTCGGCGGCAATACCAGAGGCATCGTGAACAGCGCATCAATAAAACGGCCTGTATGCCTGTTGAGCTTTATCACTCCCTGCGCCGCGTAAATACCCAGAAAGAAAGTAATGACAGCGGCAGGTATGGCAGTATTCAGTGATATCCATAGAGGCGACCAGTCCATTTCCCTTCCTCCCCTTTTCACAAATTGCTTCCGTATCGCCCTTCCTAAATGACGGAATTAGAATTTGACTATCAAAACCGGTCATCATTAATTAACTACGGTAAATCCATATTTTTTAAATACTTTGTCCGCTTTGTCAGTTCTGAGAAAATCAAGAAAGTCCTTTGCCTGTTTTTCCGTATCGGTCCCCTTGATTACCGCCGCCGGATATATTATATCGCTATGACTGCCTGCAGGCGGCATTCCAATGATTTTCACACCGTTATCCGTTACCGCATCCGTTTCATATACCACTCCTGCGTCCACATTTCCAGAACTGACCCATGACAGTACTTCCGTAACATTGGTTCCAAATGTAGACTGCTTGTTTACTCCATCCCAAATCCCCATACTCTCAAAAACTTCATGAGCATATTGACCGGCCGATACCGATTCAGGATCTCCGAGCGCAATCGCCGATGCCTTCAGAATATCGCTAAAACCAGTTATCTCAAGCTTGCTGCTCTTTGGCACGATCAAAACGATTTCATTTTTCAGCAGATCGACCCTTGTATCATTAATAATCATTTCATCCGCTTCCAGAGAATCCATCTGTTTTGCCGAAGCCGGGATAAACAGGTCCATCGGAGCGCCTTCCCTGACTTGCTGCTCCAGTGTGCCTGAACCTGCAAAATTAAAGCTGAGCTCAATGCTCGGATTTTCCCCTGCATAAACACTTTGAATCTCTGTCAGCGACGGTTTCAGACTGGCGGCGGCGCCTATTAGGATTTGCTTTTTTTCTTCGCTTTTCCCACAGGCTGCGGTTATATGCATTGCGAAAAGAAGAACAATAGCCATCGCAGCCTTTGCCGATCGACTCCCGTAGCTTCTCCCATATACGGACTTCACGCAATTGTTCATTCACTACCTCCTAAAAAACATATAACTTCATGCCTCAAATCAGTTTTGAATACGACAAAAAGGCGTCCTAGAAAATCTAAGACGCCTATGTCATTCAATTCTGACACTTTGAAATAATGCTATGCCAATATTAATTTTTAAGTCAGTTAACTAACCTGTATTAATTAAATGATAGTATAACCATGGAAATGCCAATTTGTCAATATATTAACAAAAATATTTTTTACAAGGTTCTGCTGGCGCTCAAGGTTCTACTGCAAAGATTGCAGAAGTCCATCCCTACTACTGAAGAAGAGCAAAAAACCTCCTGTCATTCTATCTTGGACAGAAGGTCTTTCCGTTAATATCAAATATACTTATTATAGCTTATAATACGGAGTCGATAGTCATTCCCAGGACTATTCCTTCACGCTGCCCAGTGCAACGCCTGCAATGATATACTTCGAAAGCAGAAAATATACAATGAACAGCGGCAGCACCGTCAACGATAATCCCAAATAGATAGAGCCGTACTCTTTCTTATAGATGTCGCCCCGCAGCTGGCTAACCATTATCGGCATCGTGTATTTTGCCTTATCGTTGAGCAGGACCATCGGCGTGAACAGACTGTTCCAGCTTCCCACGAATGCGAATATCGCTTGTGTTGCTATGGCAGGTTTCATGATCGGCAGGATTATCCTGTTGAACGTGTAAAATTCACCAGCGCCGTCAATTCTCGATGAGTTCACAATATCGAGCTGCAGCGTGGCCAACAGGTACTGCCTCATGAAGAATACCACCGCGGGCCCCGCTATTGCTGGAAGTATCAGCGGCAAAAAGTTATTTGTCCAATGAATGCGGTACATAAACTGGTAGAACCCTATGCCTGCTACCTGTGCGGGAATCATCAGAACTGCCATTATAAAAGTGAAAAACGGCTGGCGCATCCTCCAGTCATACGCTACCAGACCGTATGCGGTGAGCGAAGAGAAGTACACTGCGCAAATGGTCGTGCCGGTGGCGATTATCATCGAGTTAATGAATCCCGTAATAGGATTAAAGCTCTTGCCGACCAGTATTTTTACGTTATCCATCAGGTGCGTCGAGGGAAAAAGCGATATGGCGTGCTGCTGTATCTCAAAAGTTCCGCGGGTCGCGTTCATCAACATGATCCAAAACGGTAATATACTTAATAGCGCCAGTATGATACAGACGGCATATATGACCGTATTCATTGCGTATCCTGATGCAGTAGATTTGTTTCTCATACGTCCGCCCCCCTCGTCACTGCTTTATTGGCGTCTCTGAAAGCTTTTATCCCCTTTTTCTCCTCTTTTCTAAGCTTTGCTGCGGATTTGTCTCGCATTATAAAGAAAAGCATTCCTGACAGTATCGCTATTATGACAAACATGATCATACTCGCTGCCGCCGCGGTGTTATACATGTAACTTCCAACGAACGCCTGGTTGTATATGAAAACGCTTGTCGTGAGCGTAGCGTTGTCCGGCCCGCCGAGGCCGCCTGATATAAACAGTTTGGGTATATCGAACATCTGTAGACCGCCGACCAAACTCGTGACAAGCGTATAAAGCATAATAGTCCTCAAGCTGGGAAGCGTTATGCGGAAGAAAGTCTGTCGGCCTGATGCTCCATCCATCTCAGCCGCTTCAAACAATTCCGGGTTTATACCTAAAACTCCCGAAATAAATATCAACATCGTATATCCATACCATGTCCAGAACTGTATAAATGATACTATAAGCTTCGCCGTCCATTTATCGTTCAGGAAGTATATCGATTCTTTTGAGATTCCAAAAGTCTGGAGCAGATCATTGACAGGTCCCGTCGGGTATCCGAACAGTGCGTTGAAAAGTATTGCGATCGTCGCAGCTGTAATGATATTAGGCATATAAAACAAAACTTTGAACGCGCCTTGACCTCTTATATGGCGACGATGGCTGGTGAACCACGCGGTGAGCAGGAGCGCAAGCAGTATTTGCGGAATGAAGTTGATAACCCAAATAAGCGCCGTATTTTTCAGCGCCTCGATAAAAGACGGGTTTTTTAAAACCTGCTCGAAATTCTGAAACGGATTGGATAAAAATTTGAAATCCGTTTTAGTCAAACCTTTAAGATCGGTAAAGCCGATAACAGCCGTATAGATTGTAGGGTATAACGAAAAAACAAGGAACGCAAGCACAAATGGTATTGAAAATATATAGCCGAATTTGGCGTAGCTGACACTCTTGCGTCGCATTGGATCACCTCCGGTAAAGGGTTTGGGCTTAAATAATTTAATATAAAACAGGGCGGTCGGAAAGGCATCCGCCCGCCCCGGTCTACAACCTGAATTAACCTATAGCGATACCAAGGTTATCAGCAACCTGCTGTTTGAAGTCAGCGATAGCTTGATCGCGGCTCTTCTTACCGGCGGTATACTGACGTACCTGATCACGCCAGATGTTGTTGATGGATTCGTCGTACTGGGTCTTATTCTTACCTGTAGAATTAGCGCCTGCAGGTACGAATATATCGAACATGTTCTGTCCGCCCAGGAAGTCGATCTTACCGTCGGCCTTCTTCATAACCGTACCGGAAGCTACGGTATCCTTCGTACCAACAGTCTTACCTTCAGGAATACTGAAGGTTCCGTTTGCCCACATATACTGGAGACCTGTATCGGAAGCGTCGAGTGTGATCCAGTTGATTATATCGCCAACGGTCTTCTTGAGCTTGGTATCCTTGTTGCCAAGAACCCACGTGCCGCCCCAGGAGAATCCAATCGGAGAATCGCAGACTGCCCAGTCGCCGTATGTGCCTTCGCCCGGTTTAGTTCCGCCGGAGTTGCCAGCCATAACGTAGTTGATAAGCCATGCGGGACCAAAGAAACCGAATATCTTCTGCTTGCCGGCTCCCTTCATGTCAGCATACCAAGGATCTTGCCAGTCCTGAGTATCATTGGTGTAACCATTGTCTTTGAGCTTCTTGGACATATCCAGGAACTGTTCACGCAGAGGATCGATATAGAGCTTGCCATCAACGATCCAGCCCTTCGGGGAGCTGTTCTCAACGGAGTGCCAAATGTCACCGTCGCCTGAAACTATGCCGTAACCCTTAGCTTTCAGTTCAGCCGCAGCCGCAAAGAATTTATCCCAGCCGGGACCGATTTTGTCTTTGATAACTGCCGGATCATCGGTTCCCCAAACGTCCTTGGCTAATGAACGGCGATAGATGTACGCGCCGCCGATTCCCTGATAAGCAAGACCTACAAGGTTTCCATCAGGGTTGGTTCCGATATCGATAGGGTAAGTAGCTATTTCAGCTGCTTTTAATGCATTATCCACATCGATGCCGAGATCTTTGTAAGCTGCGGCATATTTGTAGGCGTCGCCCTGTGTGTACTTGAGTACAAATGCACTCTCTGCGCAGTATATGTCGGGAGCATCTGCGCCGCCGGCTGCAAGAGCCTGGTCGAGAGCGGGCTGATATGCGCCGTCAGTGGTAGCGATAATGGTAGTCTTTACTTCATACGGGAAGTCGGGATGAAGTGCCTTGTACTTATCGAGCATTTTCGGAACTTCGTCGGTAAAGCTCCAGAGGTTGAGAACCTTAACGCTGGTGTCATCGGTTACTGCAGGAGCAGCAACGGGCTCAGCTGCGCTGGAAGCCTCCGCTGCCGGAGCACTGGTTTCAGTGCTGACCTCAGCACTGGCGGTCTGATCACCTTCACCGGTGGTTGCTTTGCCACAGCCGGTAAATGCCACGGTAACAAGCATCATTACAACGAGTAAAACAGAAAGAATACGTTTCATGATTTCCCTCCTTTTAATTTATGCAAAATGCACAATTATTCGTGCAATTGCATTTGAATTATATAACATATTTTCCAAACGCGCTCCTTGTATATTGCTATCTCCTAATCAAATATTGCTTGTTTTCCAGCTTAATAATTATAAGAACCTCATCACCTCACTTATGGTTCATCCTATTTATATCTTAAGCGCAAGGATTTAGGAAAGCCTTGAGCAAGGAGCTATAGGGACGTAACACTCTGGCTTTTGTCACGAGGTTGAGCACAAGCTCCGTAAAGAGACTTATATTCAGTGGGGGTGCAGCACTTTTTGGCCTTGAATAAACGGTTAAATGTCGCAAGACTGCTGAAACCGGACTTCATGGCAACCTGCATTATGGAGATGTCCGGATTTGTCAATAGTTTTTCGGCAAGCATGATCCTGCGGCTGATCAGATAATCATAGCAGGATATGTTCATAACCTGCTTGAACAGCCGTACAAAATGGAATTTACTGAATCCGGCGATATTTGCGATGTTGTCCAGCTTGATATTTTCCGTACAATGGTCATTGATATAATTACATACATTAAAAAACAGGTTTACATATTCAAGCTGTTTTTGGTTATTCGTATTTGAAGATTCATCACTACTATTGATGCAATCCCGTCCCAACATCGCGAAAAACCGGATGAGCATGGAATAGATCGAGGCTTCTCTCAAGGGCAGGGTTGAATTATATTCCGAAGTTATATTCAAAATAAGCGAGGAAAGCTCTTTGTGTATATCCGGCATTGATGAAGGCGTGACAATAACGCAGGGATGAAGTATTTTGAATGCCGAATTGAAACCGCTAAGACTATAGAGCATATTACAGTCAAATTGAATTATGATCCTGCGTCCGGCAGTCGGCGCATATATCCGGTGCAGTTCACCGGAAGGGATGACGATGATATCTTCGGCATCCAGAACGTGTGTTTTTTCATCTACGATGATCTTATATATGTTTTCAACGGGCATGATGATTTCGGTGTCGGTGTGCCAGTGCTGCGGATAATCTTCACATTCCGTGTTTTGAAATATCCGAATCTTGAAATCTCCGTGGTAATCTACGGTTTCATGGATTCCATTTAAAATTTCAATCAAAGAAATATCCCTCTTTCACTATATTTGCTTTGCGGTTTAAAGTGTCATCCAATATCGGTATTTGCAACAGTCGAAGAAAAAAATTGTATAATTGCTGTAATTTGAAAAATATTCAAAAATGTGATTGAAAAGATATATGTTGTATGTGATTAGTATATAAAAGATAATTGAGTAATTAAATAGGTTGTAAATAAGCAGGCAAAAAAAAGCAATAAAAAGCAAAAAAATGATGGCAGTAAGTAATACTCTGATCAGGCAAAAGCAATATTTTGACTAGAAAACAGCAATATAATACAAGATGGATTCTTTAAGTCATCCGGCGGATTTTGTACCATAAGTACAGCTCCAATCATATTATAATAAAGAAGACAAACCAGAAGGAATGTAAAGTTAGTTGAAAAAAGTTAAAGTTAGTTTACGGCCTATTGTTAGTAAGATAAATATGCCCACAGTATTGAAAACAACCAAACTTCCGGGTGATTCAATTGAAAGTTTAGTTATTGCAACCCAGGTAGGAGAGATCTTTTACATAAGAAACGGAGTTATAGGGACTTTTTTGGATATACGCCCGCGAATCATAAAACTGGGCGTTTCCGGCGGCAGATATGATGAACGGGGATTGGTGGGACTGGCGTTTCATCCTGATTTTTATTACAACGGTCTGTTCTATCTCCATTATTCAGTAGCCGGAACGCAAGGTCCAGGCGCTCTTACTGGTTCAGAAGCTGCAAGACAAGGTCTTCCTGAATTTTTTAAGCCTGACCCGTGTGACCCTGGAACCTTAAACCTGAAGTGGATAAATAGAGAAACTCGATATGATCATATTGACACAGTTGAAGAATGGATTTTTCAACCGAATGGTCAACCTCAAAAACGGAGGACATTACTTAATATAAGGAGACCTTTTTTCAATCATAATGGCGTCAACAGCTTGAACTTTTCACCTGAAACAGGAAAACTAGTTTTAACGACCGGAGATGGCGGATCAGGCTATGATCCATTCAATTTAGCCCAGGATGATATGGAAATTGCCGGTAAAATTATTGAAATTGACATAGCCAGGAATGTATTTATCAATACTCCACCTGTAGTTACACGTTTTAACGAGCTTCCCGCACCTGTTCCGGAAACACTTACGGTAATTGCCAAAGGGGTTCGCAATATACCTGGCATTTCTTATCAAAGGTATTATAATCAGTATATTAAATATGTGGGAATTGTCGGACAGGATCTGGTAGAGTCTGTTTTTTCATTCATTCAATATAAACCGATACCGGTAACTCAGATTGTTCAAGCTTCCTCAATGAATTTCGAACCTGACCGGGAAGGATTTATAAACTTTGGCTGGCGAGGGTGGGAAGGCGCTTTTCCTACATCGATAATAAATGGCTGTTCTGCAAATCCGGCTTTGGATGAGAAAACAATTGCTTATTACAATGATGCAGTAAAAGCTTCAGTGCTGCGTCTACAGCCTCTAACCAGCTATTTCCACAAAGATCCCCGGCCCGATAAGTTTGAAGCAACTGCACTTACAGGAGTCCAGCCATACATGGGGAATGGAATCCCTGATTTAACCGGAAGCGTTGTGTTTACCGATCTTGCCCGGGATGAAGGATCTCAGCCTCCGGTCAGGGGAGTGTTGGCATATACCATGGTAAGAACAAATTGTAAACTGAATGACTTCAGCGTTATTGAAACCGATTATAATTTTGGGTCTCAATCGGCTTATTATGTCAGTTTGGGAACGAATCAGGATCAAACCAGACTATATTTAGGGGTTTATGGCTCTATGAATGTGACGGATTTTAACCAGGGCACTGTTTTTGAAATTGTTCCATGATCCTCTCCCATTTTATTCTGCATAAGAAGCCGGAATCCCGCCCGGTTTACCAAATTAATCCTGACCATATTATGTTCTTTACGTTCAGCAGGCTTTCCGGATACCAGACGCTGCCATCCGTATAGGGAACCATCCATACGGCTGACAGCTTCTCCCTCGGATCAATTACTACGGACAAGTATCCCCAGCCTTCGTGGAAAAAGAAGTCCGGGCTTGTAATGATGGCGTCTCCCCTGCGCAAATCGGGTCCCATACCGTACAGCCTGTCTTTATTATTTGCGCCCCAGCAATAATCCGGTACGTTAAAAAGATACCTCGTGCGCATTTTTTCAATAGCCATTTTCCCCAATATACGGTTATTTCCCAGACGGCCTCCATTGCAGAGCATCCTTGCAAATCTGGACAGATCCATAGTCGTGGAGTGTATCCCTCCCCCGGTTTGAGGCACATCGCTCCAGATACTGTTTTCAGCTTCCGGACCGGAGGTACTGTTGATCATATTATCAATCTCTTTATCATATTCCTCGAACTGCCTCAAGTGGCGTCTGCCGAGTTCAGGACCGGGCTTGAAACTGGAATCCTTCATGCCCAGCGGTTCCAGGATATTTTTTGTTATATACTCCTCCGCCCTTACCCCTGTAACATTCCCTATCAGAGCGCCGAGCAGCACGAAACCAAAGGTCGAGTAGATCCACTGTTCTCCGGGTTTACAGGAGACTCCGGCTTTCAGACCGGCCTCTATCCAATCGTCGCCTTTTTTACATTTTTCAATGTGTGCGAAGGGATCGGTAGCTTCATCAGTACCGAACGGAAGCCCGGAGGAATGCGACAGCACCTGCGCAATCGTTATATCTTTAAAAGGCTCTTTATCCATCTGCGGAATATAACGTGACATCTGCTCGTCCGGTCGGATGAAACCGTCTTCTACTAGCTTGAACACAGCTACAGCTGTCACGAGCTTGGTAACCGAGGCAATCCGCATGACCGTATCCGGTTTCATCAGCCTTTCCCGCTCCCTTTTGTAGCTGCTGAAGCCCAATGCGTTGTTAGCAATGACCTTGTCATTTCTGGCTATGCAATAGCTTGCTCCAATGAGACGCTTATCATCGATCATTTTCCACAGATGCTTATTCAACGCCTCAATCCTACTGCCGTCATATCCCACCAGTTCAGGAGTTTCTTCAACAGGACCTCTTTGCAAAATCATTTCGCCCATCTTTTTTTCTCCTTTATAAAATATAGTCAATTCAAAATGCTATATATACTCTTATTTGTTTTGCCGTGCTGATATCTCAATTAAGATACCTCATTTTACCAAACATTTTTATATATTGCCAGGGTAAAATATTTCTTAACCATTTTTTCTGCTGCTACAGTAAGATAAAGAATCTCTATTTATCTTAAGTTCAAAGGACGAAGCGCTTCCATTGATATTCATTACAGAAAACGAACATTTTTGTCACATTTGTGATTTAGGCTTCCACCCCAATTTGTATTTTATTTATGTAATTGTCTACGCTCATACAGGCAAATGACTGTTTCTGACATTTTGGCAATAGAACGCGACCATTTTTTCCCTTGACAA
>JAEYOM010000188.1 GCA_023411715.1 Bacillota bacterium
CTCTCGAGTATCCGAATGCTTTCTCGCAGACGGATCGGATCGTTATCGTTTTTCAATTATATATTCCTCCGTATTTCTTGAATGATTTTTCCGCCCTATCGGCTGTTATCAGCCGTCAGCTTATGAACAGCAGCCGCTTCCGCACCGTCCGCTTATGAACAGCAGCCGCTTCCGCACCGTTCGATTATGAACAGCGGCCGCTTCCGCGACGTCCGCTTATGAACAGCAGCCGCTTCCCGACGAATCTGAACAGCCGCATTCAGGTTCTTTACCGGTAAGCATGCCATTTATGATGGCGGCGGCGCAGCCTACACCAGGCTTGACGCTCACGGCTGAAAACGGGCAATTTAATGAACACGCGCCGCACTCCATACATGCATCCTTGTTGTTTATGACAGCCTTTCGTTCAACGATGGAAAAAACGCCATGCGGGCATACCTCGGCACATTTACCGCAGCCCGTGCATTTTTTGGCATCAAGCTCAAGTGTGGCAACATTTCTGAGATATTTATGTTTCATAACGCTCACTCCTCAACTAAAAAAGTTTCAGCACCATATCCAAAATGATCAATAACAGTCCCAATGCCAGAGATATAAGTATAGGCGGCAGTGAGAGCTGCATTTCGCGCTTTACTCCCGAAAACGACGTATAAGTGGAACAGCCTGTAAAGTTCAGTGCCAGATACGCTGAGACAGCAGGGAGGACCAGTATATAAGCAATCGAAACCAACCAGCCGAAAGCGGGTGTTCCGGGAAGGCCGTTCATGAACAATATGCCGGCGGCCCACGCCATTCCAAGGAGCCAACCCTTGAAAGAAAATGCCCTGCCGGGTATAAAAGGCAGCAGCACAGGTGTAAGGACCGTTCCTATGAATATGGCCCCGGCAAGCGCATACAGGTCTGTTGCGCCGAAATGGCCGATACCTGCCATATTCAGTATAAATAGTATTCCCAGAACTATCAGGAACGGCTTGATCGCACCGACCAACTCATTAGGCGTCAATACCAGGCGGTCTATAATGTTGAACCTCACTGTCCTCATACCGGCGTCGGCTTTCATACCGTTCCCGATATACTCCTTAATATCGGCAGCTCTGACGGGACCGTAATTCACCCTGAAACCCGTCTGCTTGGTTACCGTGAAAGCCGACACCCCGGATGCTCCAAGCTGCGGAAGAATAATTTCGCGATGTGTGATTATAGAGTCAAGTCTGACCTTGCGTATCCTGTCGATGAGCTCGTTTGTACCGAACGTGCCCTTACCTGCGGCGCACCATACGTTGATGCCTTTCGTGTCAAGCACGAGTATCCATGCATTGAGTTCTGCAAGCTCCATCCGAAGGCTGTCGAACGTCATCTTGTAGTTGGCTGTCACAAGAACCGGCGACGAAGCGTCAGGCTCGCCGACGCAATAAATTCCCGGTTCGATCCTGTAGTTGTCGCGTCCGAAGCCGAACCGCATCCTGACCGACCCCCACATATCCGAAGGCAGCAGTTTCGTCGAGACCCTCTGTACCGGTCCGGCAGGCGTGGATATGGTTCCCGTTACCCATGAGGCGCTTGGGGAATATTTCATCCGTATTTTTTCAGGTTGGCAGCAGCATGCACCCGCAGCCGATGGGGCTCTTAGGCGCACTTTCAGCGGCGTTGCATCAGTTTTTTTCAAATTGTCAGCCTTCATAAAAATCACTCCGTCTAATTATTGCTTTACTGTATTATATATCCATTGCTCGATGGTTGCAATATAAAATAATTGTAATTCACAACTGATGAGTCCGGCAAGGAAACCGGCAAGGAGTCCGCCCGTGCTTGAAGTATGTTTCAGGAATGTGTAATATGGTAATAGTAATATACCGAAATTAACTTATTTTTCGGAAAAGGAAACCCAACGCATATGGATAATTTCGTTCTTGTTATTGCAGTTATAAGCATCATTTTTATACTCGCAGCGATCTTTTTAGGAAGACTGAAGAAGCGCTGGCCGAAGTATATACCCGCAATTTTTGCGGCTGTGGCGGCGATCGCCTCGTTCGTAAAGGCAAAATGGTTTTCCGAAGGTTTCGAAGCCCTGGGGTATTTTGTATTTATGCTCATTGCGCTTATAATTTTCATAACAGCCTTGATCGCAGCATCGGCGATCGAGATAATCAGCTTAAGAAAACGGCGTACCGGCGGTGGATTTGACAGAACGGGGCCTGACAACGGGGGAACTGACAGAACGGGGCCTGATAACGGGGGATCTGATGGCGCATCTGAATGATAGAATCAGGATGAAAAGGGATCTAATTTTGGAGGTGTGATATGGAACGTCCGGATAGGAAAAAGTTCATCGATAAAAGTGTGAAAACTCTTGAAGGCTTGCTGGACTTGATCGATAATCTTCCCGAACTGGAGCTCGGCGAGCTGCAGCATGATAAAACTGCATTGGTGATCATCGATATGATAAACGGTTTTACAAGGGAGGGCGCCCTGAAAAGTGCGAGGATCGAAGCATTGATTCGAACAATTGCGGAACTGTCCGGGGAATGCAGCAAAAGAGGCATAGCCCGGATCATGTTCGCCGACAACCATACTGGTGCCTCGCCCGAATTCGGCGCCTATCCGGTCCACTGCCTGAAAGGGACGACTGAAAGCGAGCTTGTTGACGAACTCAAATCGCCCGGCGGTTACCTGCTGATACACAAGAATTCCACAAACGGTTTTCTGGAGGACGATTTTATCAAATGGCTGAAGGGCAACGGCCGGATAAAGAATTTTATAGTTGTCGGCGACTGTACCGATATATGCATACAACAGTTCGCCGTCACGCTGAAGACCTGGTTTAACAGGCTTGATGAGGAATCCCGGGTCATAGTTCCCGTAAATGCGGTAGATACGTTCGATCTGGGGCTGCATGACGGAGACCTGCTGAATGCGGTAGCTCTGTTCAGCCTGGCGGGGAGTGGTATAGAACTGGTTTCAGGCATCAAAATTCAGTAATATTCTAAATCAATTTGGCAGGCAGACAGAAAAGAGGCGTTTGAAATTGGACAGACAGAACATGACAATGCTCACAGATTTTTATGAGATAACGATGGCGAACGGCTACCTTCAAAACGGACTTAAGGATATGGTTGCATATTTTGACATGTTCTTCAGAAGAGTCCCCGACAGCGGCGGGTTCGCCATTATGGCCGGAGTGGAGCAATTCATGGAGTACTTGAAAAATCTTACCTTCACTGAAAGCGATATAGACTATCTCAGAAGCAAACAGCAGTTTACTGAAGAATTCCTGGACTATCTGAAGGATTTCAGATTTTCTTGCGATGTATGGGCCATACCCGAGGGCACTCCCATTTTCCCGGGCGAGCCGGTCGTGACCGTAAGGGGCCCCGTCATAGAGGCGCAATTCATTGAAACCATGCTTTTGCTTTCGATAAACCACCAGAGCCTTATTGCCACGAAGGCAAACAGGATAGTACGCGCGGCGCAGGGCAGGGCGGTCATGGAATTCGGCTCGAGACGCGCACAGGGATGCGACGGCGCAATATACGGCGCGCGGGCCGCGTACATAGGGGGATGCGTTGGAACGGCCTGTACGATCACAGACCGGGATTATGGCGTAAAGGCGTTGGGCACCATGGCGCACAGCTGGATACAGATATTTCCGACCGAACTCGATGCATTCAGGGCATATGCGCGGACATATCCTTCCGACTGCACACTGCTCGTTGATACCTACAATGTGCTGAAATCAGGGATACCGAACGCAATAAGGGCATTCAATGAAGAGATAGTGCCCAGGGGCTTCAGGCCAAAGGGCGTCAGGATAGACAGCGGAGACATCACATATCTTTCGAAAAAAGCCAGGAAGCTGCTTGATGAGGCTGGATACGAGGACTGTGCCATAGTCGCGTCCAATTCTCTCGACGAATTCATCATACGGGATCTTCTGACGCAGGGAGCGAGGGTGGATTCGTTCGGCGTCGGCGAAAGACTGATAACATCCGAATCCGAGCCTGTTTTCGGAGGGGTCTACAAACTGAGCGCGATCGAAGGTGATGGCCGTGTCATCCCGAAAATCAAGCTAAGCGAAAACGTAGGGAAGATCACGAACCCTGGTTACAAGCTGCTCTGGCGGCTGTTCGACAAAGACACCGGAAAGGCTATCGCCGATGTTATAACGCTGCATGACGAGGTCATCGATGAATCCGGGCCATATGAATTGTTCGATCCGGAATTTACATGGAAGCGGAAGCTTGTCGCTAACTTTACTGCAAAAAGGCTTATGGTTCAGCTGTTTTCCAACGGAAACTGTGTGTATCAAAGCCCGACACTCAACGAAATCAGGAGATACTGCAGCGAGCAGGTCGATACGCTCTGGGACGAGGTAAAGCGGTTCGAAAACCCGCACAATTACTATGTGGATCTGTCGCAGAAGCTTTGGGACATGAAGGAGAAACTGCTGCATGAGTATTCTATGAAGTAGGCTGCAAGAAAGCTTTGTGATTCTTTCATGGATACGAAACTGGAATCGGTCTTTAAGGCAAAAGGCATAGCCGAGCTTGTAATCGCAGGGATGCAGACTGTATTCCGTATCGATACGTCGGTCAAGGAGGCTTACAGCATGGGCTCACAGAAATATCCTTGTTACGGACGCCCCATACGCCATATGACAGCGATGAATTAAAAGTCAGCCAGCCATTGACTTACTGCTGCTGAATTAATTCGTTGGCTGTTTATTAGCGTATAGCTTTCTATATTTGGCGGCGTGCTTTCGAGTAGCTTTACTTCCACTAGTGAGCCTTCTTCCAGAAATCTCCTGACGGCGGTCTCCATCATGAAGCTAAAACCAATTCCTTCTTTTAAAAAATTTATGATGCTGCTGCTAATATTGATACTCAGTGGATATACGTAATTTTTCGGGAAAATTGAGTAGAACCATTCCTGAAATGGGCCGGTCATAATTGCAGAGCACAATAAAGGCAGATTTCTAAGCTCGTCGTCTGTGATACCGCATGCAGTGTCACTATTCTGTGAACCGGTAACCAATATGATTTTGTCGCTATGGAAAGGCTCACATATGAATTTAGGAGATTTGATATCCAAATATGTAAATGCAATATCTAACTGATCCTCATGAAGCATTTGTATCAGTTCTTCACTGTGTTCAATAATAACTTTCACCGCAATTTTTGTATTTTGCTGCATATACTTTAGGACCATGTCCTGCACGTGGCAATCGTAAATAGAGTGTACAGCGCCAATATTAAGTGTATCTTTGAATAATTCCAGGGCTTTAAGCCGAAAAACAGCGGATTCCTGTATACTTAGCAATTGCTTTGCGTAGGGAAGAAAAGCTTCTCCCGCTTTCGTCAGTTCCACATTCTTATTTGTCCGGGTAAACAGGGTTTCTCCTATATTATTTTCCAGATGTTTTATCCTGCTGGTGATGGCAGACTGAACCATATGGAGCTGTGCAGCTGTTTTAGTAAAGTTTTTCAGCTTGGCCAAGTAAATGAAGGTTATTAAAAGATCATAGTCCATACACTAAATCGCGCCTTATCAATAATTAATATTTTCGATAGTTACTATTGAATATATTCGCTAGACAAGTTAAAAAACCTCTTTTATAATTGGAACATCAAATTGATTTAAAATAAACCCGGGCATTTCGCAAATAGAAAGTAATAAAATAAGGAGTAAACAGACTATGAATAAATTGTTTATGAAACCCACATTGACCCTTGAAGCTGCTAAAGTGATTTCTTCCGCTGCCGAAGCTGAAGCTGACAAAAACGGTTGGGCTGTAGCTATCGCAGTGACGGATGATAGAGGGGAATTAATACATTTTATAAGAAAGGATAACACCACAAATGCAGCGGTAGGTATAGCACAAAAGAAAGCCTTCCATGCAGCAGATTACCGGCGAAGTACCGAATATCATGAGAAACTATTGGCAGAGGGAAGCGAGAATATCGGGATACTGATTCTGCCTAAGTGCATGCCTATTGAAGGGGGCATACCATTGATGTATGAAGGTAATGTCGTAGGAGCAATAGGAGTAAGCGGTGCAGCATCAGACGATGATGGACGAGTTGCACAAAAAGGCAGCGAAGCCTTTGAAAAATTAATGGCAGACTGATTTAATAAGCTATTACTATGTTTAAGTTAACCAAGACTAAGTAAAGATTGCTTATATTTTTAAGCGATAGGAGGAAAATATATGAGTAATATTGTTTTGCTGGTGGTAGATGTCCAAAATGCATTAATTAAAGCACATCCTTATAACGAACAGAAAGTAATTGAAAATATTAAAAAACTTATTTTAATTGCAAGAGATAATAAAAAAGAGGTTCTATATGTACGTCATGATGATGGAAAGGGCACCGAACTTGAGCAAGGGACAGTTGGATGGCAGATTTATGATAGCATAGTACCTAATGATAATGAATTAATCATCGAAAAACAATATAACAGTGCTTTTCATAAAACTGAATTAAGAGAGTATTTAGAAAGTAAAGGGATAGATACTATTATACTGGCAGGGCTTCAAACAGAATATTGTATTGATGCTACTTGTAAAAGTGCCTTTGATTATGAATATAAAATAATTATTCCGGAAGAAACAAACACAACTTTTAATAATGAATACCTATCTGGGGAGAAACTTTATGAATTTTATAATTATATGATTTGGAATAAACGCTTTGCCGATGTTCTTCCAATAGACGATGTAATAAGAATTTTGCAGAAATAAGCCACCTTATTTCTGGTCTTCCGATCCGGAGGTGTAGCGTGAAGGATAGCACCGGTGTATATTTCGATTCAAAACTGAACGTAAACGTAAGGATAGTCCGTGCCGATGAGCTCGGAAAACTTCTGGAACTATACAGGCATCTGAATCCCGACGATCCCGACATATCGGGAGATAAGGAAACGTAAAAGCTATGGAAAGAAATACTGCAGGCTCCGGGGCAATTCCTTTTTGCTATTGAAGAGGATGGTCTCCTGGTTGCGTCCTGTACTCTTATCATTGCAAATAACCTGACAAGGGGAGGAAAGCCATATGCGCTCATAGAAAATGTCGTAACTCACAGCAGCTATAGGAAAATGGGTTATGGCAGGGCAGTCCTCAGAAAGGCCGTTGCGACTGCGCGTGAGAACGGCTGTTACAAGGTTATGCTGATGACAGGCAGGAAGGATGAAGGAACGCTGACCTTTTACGAGAAGGTCGGCTTCGAGCGCGGCATGAAGACCGGCTTTTGCATTAAATTCAAGGATTAATCGCGCAGGTCGTTCAGAGAGTGACTTTGATCTTTTGCCCGCTCGTGGTTTCGATATCGACAAGCAGAAGTTTGCAAAAGGTCTTTTTAGCCCTTTTTAATTCAATGAACAGGACAGATAATTCTTTTGCCGTTATCGGAATACTTTTTTCGCTATTCAGGATTCCCGCTACTAAACGATTGGTAACTGTATAAGCGATGATACCGATTGGGACCGGAACAGTAAAATGATACCGGCCATTGTCGAACATTATCTTCATATGACCCCCACATTACTCTATTACGATTTCCACAATATCGCCGTTGACGCTCCTGACTTCAAGCAATTTGCCAATAACTCCGCTTTCTGCTGCAAGCAGGACCGACTTATAATCTATATTTTTCAAAGTGTCATTACCGGCAAACTCAATAAAATGGGAACCTATTTCCAATGAGGCTTTTAACAGGCATAGCGGTACGTTCATTTTTATTATGTCCCCGTTTGAGCTGTTGACCAGCATTTTAAGAATGAGTTTGTCAAAATCCTTGCGATGATCATCAGATATTACTTTTACAGCTTTACTGTTTTCACCGCGGAGAAGCTCATCTATAGTAACGTTGAAATACTCGGCAAGTTGAGGCAGTAAACCGATATCGGGGCATGACATGTCGTTTTCCCATTTACTTACTGCCTGAGAAGACACACCCATAGTCTCTGCAAGTTTATCCTGTGTGATGCCCTTGCACCTTCTATATTCACAAATGCGTGAACCTAATGTATCAGCCATTTATAACTACCACCTTTCACAATAACTAGAAACAAAATGGTCGCTTTTTACAATCATAACTATATTATCACATAAAAAATGGTGAATTAGAATATATAATAAGTTGAATTCAACAACTGTTCTTAGATATTTTTTCTACTTGCAGTTGATAGCCGAATAATTCAGCTGTAAAAAAATGTTATCATTGCTATTGACTTTTTTGGGAGAAAGCGGGTATAATAACTGATACATAATCCATGTATATAGTAAAAAGTGATGACCGGGAAGAAGTAAAAATGTACGATCCTTACAGAGAGCTACCGGCAGGTGAGAGGGGCAGGAAGACGCATTTCGAATACATCCCGTGAACAGAAGCGCTGAAAAGCGTCTCCGGGAGCCTGCACCCGTTATAGTGCCAGCGAATAGCATGCATTTTTAAAGTTTGGATGTATTAGTTCGCGATAAGGTTGATGCTGTGAGGCATCGGTAAATTGAGGTGGTAACGCGGAACATAGCTCTCGTCCTCTGGATATCCAGGGGGCGGGGGCTTTTTATGTGTGCCCGGCGGGCGCACGTTCTTACGAGTGAAAGTCTCGAATCCGCCCGGTAGTGGGAAGGATATAGCTAAACGCCAAGGGTGTCGTGGGTGACTACGAATCTGAAAGAAGGTGTATGCAA
>JAEYOM010000191.1 GCA_023411715.1 Bacillota bacterium
GGAAGAGGCTTATTGTCAAGAGGATCGTGGAATAAGCGCGGAAACTCGGTACGTTTTTCACTTTTCAAGGTGCATTTTTGTCTTAATAGTGTCTTGCCACGTTTTTCATACGCTACTTTACACTATCCTTTAAACAAATGGTCCGGGTTGGATTTGCCTTCTATTTTGCCCGAATCGTATTCATAAGTATAGCAAATCATACCCTCTTCATCATAGGTAACTTTTTTTACCGAATCAGGGATGACCTTGCTATCATCCGGTTGTGTGTCAGAAGCAAGGGAGCTTTCTCCGACGGTTCCTTTATCCGTAGGACTGGTATCCGTGGGACTGGTATCCGTGGGACTGGTCTGCATCGGACTGCTATCCTTGCTTATGTCCGGTTTCGGATTCAACAATTCATCGAGATATTTTTCCGCTTTGACCGGGTCGGCTTTTTTCACATCAAGCGGCAAGTCGAATAACACGCAGGCGCTTTTAGAATCCTTTGCAAGACTGATCTCACCGGTTTGTTCATTATAGTCGACTGTTTTGTTATTAATGAAGGTTCCGGCACCTGCGTAAAGATATACACCCCTGTCGGCAAACATCTCTACACTGTCACATTCGACCATCCTGTACATGGCTCCGTCAACTACACAGCTATATCCGCTTCCGTTCATTGTGAATATGTTCACCTGCCAGGGCTTTTGCCCTTTTATCAGCGGTGAGACAATAAAAGGATTCCGGTCATACCCCTCCTCACTGACACCCGGCATCGGACTGCCGTCCTGCTTTACTACGGATACTACGGCATAGGTTCTGTCCGGTTGCAGATCTTGCGCGGAACTCTTAAAGCTGCTCAGGTTTTTACCGGATGTTATCCCGAGCAACGTGAAGATATATCCTCCGGACGTAACGGATTTGTTGATTTCAATTGCATTTTCGCCTTCAAACGCATTTGCAAGTTTTTGATCTCCAATATGTTCTGCAACCTGTTTCGGGCTAAGAAACTGCCAGGCTGCCAATGTGGTCACAGATATTAGCAGGGTACTTACGACAGCAACCATAGCGATTGCTATTCTATTTTTTCTTAAAGGTTTCACTGTTCTACTCTCCTTTAGCTGTTTTTCAATTTTTTCACACAATGCTTCACTGGGTTCCGCTTCCGGGGAAAGAACCAGTTTCAGAATGTCTTCCAATTGATCGGACTTATTCATACCAGCAATCCTCCAAAACCTGTTCAAGTTCTTTTCGCGCTTTATAAAGCCGGCTTTTTACTGTGCCCTTTGGAATTTTTAGTACCAATGCGATCTCCTCAACTGACATTTCAGCGGTATAATACATGTACAAGGGAATTTTCAGCTTCTCGTTCAATTCATTGGCCGCTGCTTGTATCGAGGTTCGGCATTCCCTGGAAATGATAATCCCTTCCGGAGTCGAGCCGTCACTGAGCATTTCGGCTCCGGATACCCCATCGCATAGTTCATCTACAGGTGCAATTTGATTGCGCCTGGCATTTTTTCTTCGATTGTTCTTCCATAAGCCTACAGCAAGGGAAATAAGAAATGCTTTCGGATTCCGATCTTTTTTCATTTTTGAGCAAAGTTCAATCGCTTTCAGGAATGTTTCCTGATACAGATCGTCCGCATCTGCCCTGTTTTTCGCAAGCTTATGACAGAATCCGTAAACAGCTTTGCCGTATAACCTTGCAAGGTCATCCAATTCCGTGGTGTCCAAAAAAACTCTCCCTTCCGTAGGTTGCATGATAAATCCGGAATAGCTATTCAGTAATATATCGTCGTGACAAAGCATTTGGTTCATTCTGGAGAAAAGAGAATAAAAAACGTCGGTAGAATCCCATCAACTTGTGAATTATGCAAGCCTGCAAAAACTGTATACAACAAAAACAACCCGTGACAGCCTACTTCCATTGTATAAAAAGGTATCTCTTTCTTTTGGTCGGAGTGGTCTTATAGGATTTTTTGAAAAAACCCAGTAAAATAAATGGTTTGATGGTAGTCGAAAAGTAGTATTTACCTATATTATTTTATCAATATGATAATTTCATTTTTGCTGAATAATCGTCTCATGGTAATTATTTATCAAATACTTATCCTTTTCATGTTTGCAACTACATAAGTTCTACTTTTCGGAATCAAACTGATTACAGTCCTCTGCAAGAAGTTTTGCCAAGAAATCTGCAGCTTTTTTTGCATCCATTCCATTGATACGACATTGTATTTTTGCCTTTTTGTGAGTGTCCCGAAAGTATTCAATATCCTCTTTCACAGCTCTTAAGTATCGCCAGTAATTATCGGCATTTACTACTTCTTCTTCGATCAAATTAGAGTCTATATCCGTAAATACCAGCCTCTTCATAATATTTTCAGCTGAGTCCTTAAGCGTAACTGTTATAACATCAGGGTTCTTTTTTAATATGTTTAGATACTGTCTGAACAGACCTCCGGGCGGCATGGCGATGACGACATTGTCTCTGAAATCCTTTAGTATTTCTGCCAGCAAATGCTTTACCTTATCGCGATATGCATGTTCATTAAAGCAGGTGTTCTTAATGCGCTCAATGGAACTGCAAAATCGCTTTTCGACAAAAGAATCGAAGTCTATGAAATCATAACCAAGCTTCTCAGCCAGCAACATACCGACAGTGGTTTTTCCAACACACGAAATCCCGACAATATAGACTCTCATAATTTTTCAATCACTCCTCAAGAAGCCAGTCTATTATATTAATCTGCTGTATGCCGCTGTGGTCGCCGGTGTAATCATCCAGCGTAATCATAGCTTTCGGGTAATTATCCTTGATTTGCTTCAGGGGCTCCAGCTCTCTCGCAAGCGTAGTTTCGTCCAGAACCGATGCGGCAACCTGGAAATATTCCGTTTTGTTTTGGCGCACAGCAACAAAATCAACCTCGGTACCGCGCCCAGCCTTACCGATATTGACTGTATAGCCGCGTCTTAACAATTCCAAATAGACAATATTCTCAATCTGATGTCCAATATCTTTATTGGCTGTTCCGAGTATCATGTTGCGAAGTCCGGTATCGCAGATGTAATATTTACTCTCGGATTTGAGATGCATTTTGCCTTTGATGTCGTAACGCTGTGCCTTATAAAAAAGATAACTGTCTGTCAGCGCGTCAATATACGTTTCGACCGTGGCGACACCCGTCGGACGACCGCTTGAGGTCAAGGTATCGGCGATTTTCTTTGCAGAAACCGGGCTGCCGATGTTGTCGCTTAAAAAAGTTGCTATGGATTTAACAAGGGTGACGTCGTTTAATTTCTTTCGCGTCAAAACATCCTTGACCAGGACAGTATTATAGATCCCTTCCAAATATTGGCTATGCGCTAGGGAATTACCCGTAAACCGGGCAGCATACGGGAACGCGCCGAAATTCATGTAAAGATTGAACCGTTTTCGCCTGTCGGGCTCGCTAACAGCCTCGCCGTATTCCGAGAATGAAAGCGGCAGCATATCTATCTCTATGTATCGGGCAGTCAGCTTGGTTGCAAGTTCGCCGGACAGCATATAGGCGTTGGAGCCTGTAATATAAATATCAAGGTTCTTTCTCAGGTAAAGGCTTGAAATGGCTTTTTCGTAATCCTTACAGTTTTGAATCTCATCAATGAATACATACGTCCATTTGTCTTTTTGCATATGGTCTTTGACATATCCATGAAGTTTCTTATAATCTAAAAGCTCTGAAAAATCCTCGTCCTCCAGATTTACGAAAACTATTTGCTCGTCCATGACGTCATCTGCCTTCAACTTCTCTATATATAAGTCAAACAGCGTGGACTTCCCGCAGCGACGCACACCCGTGACGACTTTTATCATTTCCTCTTCACGCCACATGGAGAGCTGCTCTAAATATCCCTTTCGTTCAATGAGTTTATTCATTTCCAGTTTATTCATTTCCAGGCCTCCTCAATATGGTTATTATAACAAAACATTTGCAAATAGTGCAAGTGCTTTTCGAAATGATTAAATACTTGCATTTT
>JAEYOM010000086.1 GCA_023411715.1 Bacillota bacterium
TTATATTTACAGTATTTAGAAAAAGCCGGTATGACCGGAGTTCCGCGTTTTCTTGGTCTGGATGGGCAAGGGCGTGAAATACTCTCATATTTACCAGGCAAAACACAAGAAAAAGATAATTTAATCAATCACCCATGTATGCGAAGCGATGATACATTAGTAGATGTGTCTTGCTTTATGAGGAGACTTCATGATATATCTACGGGTTTCTTACCAAAAGCTATTGAGTGTGGCTGGGGAAATCCTGACTATCCTCAGGATGAACCTGAGACAATCTGTCATAATGATGCTGCAGGATGGAATTTTGTATTTGTAAATAATCGCATCGCAGGTTTATTTGATTTTGACAAAGCATGTCCTGGTACGCGAATGTGGGATTTGACATTGCCTGTGTTTAGCTTAGTACCGATTACTCCATACCTGTATGAACCGGAGCATGATATTGAAGTGCCCTATGAAAAATCACAGCATGCCTCTGAACGTAAACGTCGGATAAAACTGTTCTTTGAGGCATATGGCATGAATTGTTCACATAACTTTCTGGATTTGCTTATCTTTCGTATGCAAGATTTTTGCAAACACTCAAAGGGTCATGGACTTATGTGGTACACAAAAGTTGTTGCTCATATGAAAGAAACAGGTCAAGATTGGATTTAGCTTGGTGTTATAAGCATTAACCAACATTCGGTACGGGTATTGCGTTAATATAAGCATGTGCTACAATATGTACATGCTTCTTTTTTGCTCCAAATCTCGGTTGAGTTCTAAGATCATTTTCAGTACCAAAGCGGCTGCACTATGTTCATGGAATAAATCCGAACAAACAGATAAAACGTAACTGCGTGCAATCAATAATACACGAAAGTTTTGCTGGCTTTTATTGAGCAAGCTGTTGAAGGGGCCGAGAATGGTTTAGTATTTGAAAAACCAATTTTTATACCAAAAGACTGCCGCAATTTTCACGTTCATAAACAATTATGGTTAGAAAGAGTAATTAAAGCACAATATAAATTGGGGGAACTTACAGAAATTCCAGCAAGAGAAGCCTTGCTTGATGAAGAGCATCAAACGAGAAAAAGATACAAACTAATCAAATAATTATTTTGAGTTGCAGTGACCGATCATTTTATTATAAGTAGAAACTGGTGAAATCTTATATAGTCTAGGGCTTAACCGGGTAGCTTTCGATATGTTCGAATTTCATGACCTTGACTTCACGTGTTGACACTTCAAGCGTGACCTGATCTTTGCCTACAGATCTATGCGGCCCTATGTATGGTAGTACATCGAGCTTGATTTGAAACAGATATGTCCTGTAACCGTGCGGACGTTCAATGTATTGGATATCGGGCTGCCACGGGTCGACTGCGGGGGAGATCCCTATACTTGCAGTATAGTAATCGTCTACGGCCTTCTGAATATATGGTAGAAGTGTCGACATGGAGATATCATAATATAGTTCCTCCATGGAGTATTCAGGCGGTTTTTGAGGTGTATAGGTTTTAGTGTATCTATCAAGATACCTTTGCAGGAAGGTCGTCTCAGCATCAAAATTGAAGCAGAATGGCTTGGATTGCCCATCCAGGATCAGCAGATATGGCTTCCTCTGTGAAGGAAATATTACGTAGATATTATTAATATATTCGATCCCGGCAGCCGTCAGCAGTTTTACAGATGCTTTAACCGGCGGCTCCAATGGTATTTTTACAATATACCCGACTTTAGGGAAAACTTTTACGTTCCCATACATCCCTGATACGGAATCGACGTATTTTAACGCTTCTTTCCGAAAACCGGTATTACTGCCGTAACTGTCGACAACCGCACCCTTTTCGATATCAAATATTTCGACTTGTTCAGGCTTCTGTTCATCAGCATCCGTTGAAACCAAAAAGGCGCTGACGCTCATTTTCCTGCCTGTTATCCCGCACTTGAGCAGAAATGCGGTGAACAGGCATGCTAGAATGCCTGCGACAATATATAACTTTTTTCTTTCAACCATAAATATAAGCATGACTTACTGCCCTGCTGCAAACTGCCTTACTGCAAACTGCCCTACTGCAAACTGCCCTGCTGCAAACTCCTTACTGCCATATTGATGGTTATGCCCGGCTGATCTGGAGCAGAACCTGTAATAGAAATATATTATAATATCGATATAGATCATTAGTTTATCCAACGCCCGACAAAACTGAGCACAAAATATCAGGAAGATCAGGAACCGGAAAATTATAATACAAACAGATGGAGGTGAACGAATGGATTCCATAGCGGACGTTCAGAAAGCTATAGACTATATTGAGGACAATATCACGGAGACTCTGGATTATCGATCGATCGCAGCACGGGCTTTTATGTCGGCATACCATTTCCAGCGCGTATTCTCGATTCTTTGCAGCTGCACTCTCGGAGAATATATCAGAAACCGCAGGCTGACATTGGCAGGATGTGAATTGCAGTCGACGGATATCAAGGTCATAGATATCGCACTGAAGTACGGTTATGAAACGCCTGAAAGCTTTGCACGCGCTTTCGCGCGTTTCTATGGGATCACTCCTTCGATGGCCCGGGTATCAAGGAGCCCTTTGAATTCATTTGAGAGGATATCCATCAAATCTATTTTGGAAGGTCGGAAGGATAAGATGAAGGAATTCAGCAAAAGAGGTTATCAAGTCAGGGAAAACGGAGCTGTCTACTATACGAAGGATATGGACAGGACGGCGGAATGGTTCAGGGACATACTGGGCTGGTATTACGAGATCGATGCGAGGGATGAGGAAGGAAAAGGCTCGTATGGGTGTGTTTTCAGCATACCTCACGAAATAGAAGAACTGCACATTGCCCCTTTCACCGGAATCCACATGTTTTACGGCGAGCCGCTCAAAGGAATGGCCGCATTCATGCTGGTTCAGGGCATAGATCAGTTATATGAATTCGTCAAAAAGAACGGTTGGGAGCATATCACGGAAGTGCAGCAGCAGCCTTGGGGCAGCAGAACCTGTGATATAACTACTATCGACGGTTCCATACTAAGGTTTTTCGAATAAGTTTGACAATTTGAGCTGGGTAATATAATATGCAGGATGTTCGGAAGCAGGGCGGATAGCTGAACACCCTGCCTTTTCTTTATAGATAAATTTTGTCCGTTATCTGTGTGATTATTGATATTATTTACAATTAGCATTAATATTATTTATGTAGATTCTTTAATCTGTAAAATCCTCCCTGGATTCTGATGATAATCTTAAAATGTATTGTGGATAAGGAGAGATCGGTCATCATGGCAAATAGAAATTATCCTTTATATGAAACGACTGTCTTTGAAGATTTCAGGATCATGACTGAGAATGTGGCAAAAAAATACCCGGACAGAGTTGCGATTTCCTATAAAAAGAATCCGCACGATAAGGAAACCGTAGATGTGACCTATGTGCAGGCAAGAGACCACATACGAGATATGGGGACTGAACTGATTTCAATGGGGTGCCGTGACAAACACGTCGCACTTATAGGCGAAAGTTCATATGAATGGGTTTGTTCTTATTTCAGCCTTATGTCTGTCGGTTCGGTCGTAGTGCCGGTCGACAGGGAGCTGCCTGCGGATGAGATCGCAGGTATACTTAATACTGCAGAATGTGAATTTGTATTATACAGCGCGGCGATAGAGAACAAAATCGAATCGGTCAGGGATAAGGTAACATGCCTCAAAACCTGCATCTGCATGGGAGAGCCGAAGATGGGGGATGCGGTAAAATTATCCGGCATCGCGGCTAGGGGCGCTGAACGTTTTGCAAATGGCGACAATTCCTATTATGACTATAAGATCGACCCCGGGCGCCTTGCCAGCATCGTGTTCACTTCGGGCACGACGGGAAAAGGCAAGGGCGTCATGCTTTCTCAAACGAATATCGTTTCGGATATGACCCAGGGTATGTATAACTTTGCAATAACCCCAAAAACGATGAACGTGCTTCCGCCGCACCATACATTTGGTTCTACCGTGAATTTCGTGGGACATTACTCGCAGGGCTCATCCATATATATTTCAAGCGGCCTCAAATATATAGTCGATGAGATAAAGGAACAGAAGCCTTCCCATCTGATACTGGTTCCCTTGTTCGTTGAAGCTCTGTATAAGAAGCTGTGGGCGGGAGCCGAGAAGAGCGGAAAGGCGGATATGCTGCGACGTATGATGAAGATCAGCAACGGCCTGCGCAAATGCGGCATAGATCTGCGCCGCGTACTGTTCAGGAGCGTACTGGCATCCTTCGGAGGAAAACTTGAAATGATCATATGCGGCGGCGCAAACCTTAACCAGGATATAATCGAAACCTTTGACGCCATCGGGATAACAATCCTCAACGGCTACGGCATCACCGAGTGTTCTCCGCTGATCTCATGCAACAGGAACAGGTACCAGAAAAAGGGAAGCGTCGGTACTCCGATAATCGGTGAACTTGTTAAAATAAAAGACCCTGATGAAAACAGAGAGGGTGAGATCTGCGTCAAGGGCCCGAATGTCATGCTGGGCTATTTTAAGGATCCCGAAGCTACCAAAGCGGCATTTGACGAGGAAGGCTATTTCAGGACGGGCGATTACGGAAAGCTTGACGAAGAGGGCTGGATATACATTACAGGCAGACTGAAAAACCTCATTATTCTAAGTAACGGCAAGAACGTATATCCGGAGGAAATCGAGACCGAAATATCAGGGATTTACGGCGTCAACGAATGTGTGGTCTATGCCGGTGAAAGTAAGGCGCAGAAGAACAAGGAAGTTATCGTTGCCGAGATATTCCCGGACTTTGATGCGCTGAAAGACAGAGGTATAGACGATGTCAAGGAATATTTCGAGAACGGGATAAAGGATATAAACAGCCGGATGGTTACGTATAAGGCAGTTAAGATGGTAAAGATACGCGATGTGGAATTTAAAAAGAATACATCAAAGAAAATACTGCGTTTTGCCATTGACAAAAGCATAGAGTAAAGTTTTTATACTTGACAAAGCTATATGGTGTAATGTATTATATAACATGCGTCGGTTGAAAAAAGCCGGACGCGTGATACGGAGGGGTTCCCGAGCGGCCAAAGGGGGCAGACTGTAAATCTGTTGTCTCTGACTTCGATGGTTCGAATCCATCTCCCTCCACCATAATTTATCTGAAAACCCTTGCACTGCAAGGGTTTTTGGCATTTCTGGCCAGCTAAATATACAAGTGATCAGCATGTTTCAGGCCTTTTTGATCTGTTTTCTGGGATTCGGCGTTCGCTTGTATTTGCGCAGTATTTCCTATTTGTAAATCACCTTTTTATATATGATAAAGTTCCAGCTGACCACGGCACCTATTGCGAATACCTTGGCGAACATGTACTGCATGGAAAGCCGTCCGGTTAGAAGGTACATTATGAGGTCAGATGCGCCAAGGTTGACCAGATACAGCGCAAGATACATGGGAAGCTGCCTGCTGAGCTTCATTTTCGACTTGAACGACCAGAGCCTGTTCATCAGGAAATTGAACCAGAAGACTATGGACAGTGCTATCGTGTTCGATACGACAATGGTCTGCCGGGCCACATCCTTAAAAACGTAAAGCAGCGTGAACTCGATGGCAGCGCTGCTGAACCCCGTCACAAGATAACGTATGATCTGCCCCATAGTCTCAGGTGTAAGGTACCTGGAGAGATACTTGGTTTTCCTCAGTTTCTCCATTACTATACTATCGCTCAAATGAATGCTCATGGTTCCTCTACTTAGCAATAAGCGGGATAATATCCGCTTCTATATCCTTTTCGTTTTTCGGTTTGTCTATATCATCATAAAGAGACCAGTTTTCTGTGTGGATAACGGTCTCATCGGGACCGAGCAGTGAAATCGGACTTAAGGATTCCATTTCCATAAACCTGTCGTTCGTATAGGTTTCATAAGAGCAATTGTTATCGGGGTATTCCATTTCGGCATCATGCTCGAACCTGAGTACAAAAAGGTGGCCGTGGTTTGCATAAGCGGCCCAGCCTGATTCATTCGGAAGCCCGATCTTGAACGCCGAGGATGTTTTTTCGCTCTGGGTAAGTATAACATACTTTTCACCCCAGTGAACACGTTTATCGTTCATTTTCGTATATGGCCAGAGCGAGATGTTTCCGTTGGGCAGCAGGCCGGTCTCGCGTGTGTTGAGAGGTATGACGCCTACGCCTCCGGCAGCCATCATTGAAATGGCCCAGGCCGAGAGCTCCACGTCCCACATGCCGGTATTGGTTAGTTTATGCTGCACCATGACGCGTGAGCTTTCAGGATCCAATATAACTTCCATTTCCTTTCTGATCATCGTAGCGGGTTCGACATCCTGTGTGAGAACGATCCCGTGTTTTTTCTTTTTCCAGCCTACCTTGGTGTTGTCAGGCTGGTATGTGCGGACAGGGTGTTCGGGACTGTGCCAGAGTCTGTGGCCCCCGCATATCCTGTAATCGTCTCCGCCGATCAGGCCAAGGTGCTCCTCGAATTCAACGAATTCATTTTCCTTGCCCGCAAATCCATAGCGGATTATTCTTGGCCCTACATCAGTCGTTGCTATCAGATCAACTATCCCGTTTGAAATCTCAATGCAGTTTTTCCAGCCTTTATACGCGGTCTTTGTGATGGTTACTTCGCCCAAAACCATCCCTCCATTCAGTAAGTAGTATTTTCCATATCATTATATATAATACGCCGTATAATCACAATAAGTATAAACCAACGTAATGTATAGCAACTGGATAATTTACAAATAGGAGTTGTTATGCGGTAAATTTATGTTATAATATTTGCAAGATTTCGTGTTGGAGGTTGCAAAAATGGCGGCATTGAAATTCGCAAAAATGCAGGGACTGGGCAATGATTATATATACGTCAACTGTATGGACAGCTGTCCTGAAAATCCTTCGGAGCTTGCGAAACGCTTGAGTGACAGGCATTTTGGCATTGGCTCCGATGGCTTGATACTTATAATGCCCTCAAAGGTTGCGGACTTCAGGATGAGGATGTTCAACTCGGACGGTTCCGAGGCTGAAATGTGCGGCAATGGAAGCAGGTGCGTAGGAAAATTCGTATATGATCACCGGCTGACAGACAAGAAAGAAATCACGCTTGAAACGCTTGCGGGAATCAAGATTCTCGAGTTTACCGTGAACGACGGAAAGGTGTCGCTTGTAAGGATAGACATGGGCGAACCTGTTCTAGCGCCCGCAGATATACCGGTTAAAAGCTCCAAGGAGAGGTTCGTTTCGGAGCCGGTTACGATAAAGGACAGGACGTTCAATGTTACCTGCGTCTCAATGGGCAATCCTCATGCGGTATCATACGTAGATAACGTCGAAAGCTTCCCGCTTGAGGTCTACGGGCCTTTGATGGAAGTTGACGAGCTTTACCCGAGAAGGGTCAACAGCGAATTTGTCGAGGTACTGGACAGGAAGACTTTGAAAATGAGGGTATGGGAAAGAGGCGCGGGAGAAACCCTTGCCTGCGGCACGGGAGCCTGCGCGGTCGCCGTGGCGTCGATCCTCAACGGCTTGTGCGAAAGAAGTGTTACAGTGAGGCTTTTGGGCGGCGATCTTATGATAGAATGGAATGAGCAGGACAACCATGTTTATATGACCGGACCTGCTGTCACGGTATTCAACGGCGAAGTTGAAATATAAATGCATGAAATCCTGCAAAAAATGCAGACAGGATGGAACAGGTATTCTGCCCTATCACAGATGGTGGGACGGAGGGACAGGGACCTTGTCCCATTTAATAAACTAATCGTTGGCGAAGGAGATATGTCATGGCATATGTGAACGAAAATTATATGAAATTGCCCGGGAATTATCTTTTTGCAGAGGTCGCAAAAAGAAGGGACAGTTACATGAAAGCGCACCCCGAAGCCGATGTCATAAAGCTCGGAATAGGAGATGTGACACAGCCGCTGCAGCCGGAAGTTATCAAAGGCCTGCATAAGGCTGTCGATGAGATGAGCGGCGAAAAGACCTTCAGGGGGTACGGACCGGACGGCTACGGCTACGAGTTCCTTATCAGGGCGATAATCGAAAATGATTATAAACCCAGAGGCGTATCGCTGGATATCGATGAAGTATTTATAAGCGACGGGGCAAAGAGCGACACGGGCAACATACAGGAGATTTTCGGCTCCGATAACGTTATTGCTTTGACCGATCCCGTATATCCCGTTTATCTTGACAGCAACGTAATGTCCGGAAGGGCCGGAGAATACGACAGCGCCACAGGACGTTTCAGCAGAGTCGTATATATGCCGTGTACGGCAGAGAACAATTTCTCGCCCGATTTACCCAGCCGGAGAGCCGATATGATATACCTCTGCTATCCTAACAATCCTACGGGCACAACGCTTTCAAAGGCACAGCTGAAAAAATGGGTGGATTACGCAAAGGCCAACGGAAGTATCATATTGTACGATGCCGCGTATGAAGCCTATATCAGCGAGCCCGATGTACCGCACAGCATTTTTGAAATAGAAGGGGCAAAGGAAGTAGCGATAGAATTCAGAAGCTTTTCCAAAACGGCGGGGTTTACAGGAACGCGCTGTGCCTTTACGGTCATACCAAAGGCGTTGATGGCTCAGAATGCGAAGGGTGAGCCGGTTTCACTCAACAAGCTCTGGTACAGGAGGCAGACCACCAAATTCAATGGCGTGGCATACATTATCCAGAGAGCTGCAGAGGCAATATACAGTGCTGAAGGAAAGAAGCAGACCAGGGCGGTTATCGATTACTACATGAATAACGCCTCTATAATCCGCAAAGGCCTGCAGAATCTCGGTATCCAGGTTTTCGGCGGAGTAAACGCGCCGTATATCTGGCTGAAAACGCCTGACAACATGGATTCCTGGGCATTCTTCGACAAGCTCCTCAGCGAGGCGAATATACTGGGAACTCCCGGCTCAGGGTTCGGGCCCAGCGGACAGGGCTATTTCAGGCTTACCGCCTTCGGAAGCAGGGAAAATACAGAGAGAGCGGTCGAACGCTTCAAGACGAGACTGAAGCTTTGAATTTGATTGAAACACAGTGCTCTTTTGCTTTACTTGATATCCGGTATGATAAAGACGGGGTAGTGGCTGCGTGGATGCGGGATGAAGCTCCAGGCCGCCTATACCCCGTTACCTAAACCAAAGGTATAATATTATAGTACTTTTTTATATATTATTATTTCTAAATATTATGGCGTCGCCCTTTAAAATTCCTCCGTATTGCTTAAATATATATTCAATCAAGTTTTTTGCCGCTTTGCGTTTTTCCTGCAATGAGCATACAGGATTTAAAAGAATTTCGATATGTTTATAACCGTCACTACATTGGGATTTTAAATAATTAATCGTTTTTTTTCTCGTTTTAAACCATAGATGATTGATCTCGGTTAACATTGGAATCGCGCTTGTAATTAATAACGAAACTAGATAGATCGACCTGATAAAAACGGTTTTCATGAAACAGCATGTTTCTGAAACATAGATTTATTGATCTTTGACACTTGAATATGTGAGATACCAGGCCCCTTTTGCCCCTTTAGGCCATCATCTTAGCTGCTTGCCTCAGATTGTGGGCGAAAATACCCAAGCCGGTCCACGTTTGCGTTTTCCGGTATCCACTCAGCATGCTGCAGTCTAGGCCGAACCGACGTTTTAAGCAGCTAATACGCCCTTCAATGCCTGATCGCCATCGTTTTAACCGTCGGAATGTCGGCGTGTTTTCAAACTCGGTTCGCTCTTTGGATTTCCTGCCGATCTTGGGGATGCAAACATGTTTAACGCCAGCTTCGTGGGCTAATTTTTCATTGCCGGAATCGTAGTATCCTCGGTCAAGTGCCAGCTCGGACGGGGCCTTACCGAATAAGCCAATGTGCTTTTGCAGAGCATCCTTCACCAGAACTTTGTCGCACGGATTGCCTTTGTACAGTTGGTAGCCTGTTACAATCCCGCCTTCAATCTCTTGGATTTGAAGCTTATACCCGAATTCCACACGCTTTCCAATTTTCCCTTTGACAATGGGGCGGGCATCGGGATCTTTGAGACTGATGAGGCGGTCGGCAAGTTTTGTAT
>JAEYOM010000087.1 GCA_023411715.1 Bacillota bacterium
GCACAGCGCATCACGCCGGAAGGTGACCTTGCAATGACGCCCCATCCTGCCGCATTTGGGAACAAACTCGAAAATCCCTTCATAACCACTGACTTTTCGGAAAGCCAGGTCGAGCTGATCACTCCTCCTTTTAAAACTGTTGAGCAGGTGCACGGATTTCTGCTGCAGCTTCAGCAAAATTCCGAGAAAGCGCTGCAAAATGAACTTCTCTGGCCGCTTAGCATGCCGCCCCGACTGCCTGATGAAAAGGATATTCCGATCTCGGTGTTCGACGGCTCGGCCGAAGGGAGGGAAAATGAGGTATATAGGAAAGGCCTTGCGATCCGATACGGCAAGAAAATGCAGATGATTTCGGGCATACATTTCAATTTTTCGTTCGGGGAAAGGCTGCTGGAGCACCTATATAGGTTGTACGGCAAGGGGACGGACAGAAGGTCTTTCATAGACGACATGTACTTCTCAGCCGCGAGGAATTTTCTAAGGTACCGCTGGCTGGTGATCTACCTGTTTGGGGCGTCACCGTGCATGGATCCTACGTTTTACTCCGTCATAGACGAAGAACTTGAGATAGTATCGCGCTGCTGCCCCGAATGCTGCAGCCCGGTCGGGGGCATCGAAGAGTATGCAGCCTCGCTTCGCGTCAGCCGTTTCGGGTATTCGGACTCGGTACGGGGCAGGAACAGTGTTTCATATAATGGTCTTAAAGACTACATTACGGGAATACGAAGGCTGATGGCTACTAAAAGCAGGGCGTTCACAAGGCTCGGACTATTCAGGGACGGGGAGCAGCTTCAGCTTAACGGGAATGTCCTTCAGAAGGAAAGCGAATTTTACTCGCCGATCAGACTTAAACAGAGGACCGGGAGGGGCCAAAGCCAACTGGATGCGCTTGAGCTGAACGGAGTTGGATATGGGGAAGTCAGGATCATCGATCTCGACCCGTTCGAGAAAACCGGCATAAGCCTTCAGCAAATGCGTTTCCTGCAGCTTTTTATGTTGTTCTGCCTGCTTGAAAAAAGCGAGCCTATAAGTGCTCCCATCCTTGAAAGGATAAACGGCAACCATCATCTCACGGCGCTTTCCGGTAGTAAGAGCAAGCTTCAGCTGTATGGATATGAAGGCGGGCGAATTTCGTTGAAAGAGTGGAGCCTGTCGATTTTTGAGAAGCTCATGAAGCTCGCACAGTTGGCCGATGGCGCCGGAACGGTGGGATGCAGTGAGACCGGCGCAGCTTGCGACTGCGGGGATAAGGCCGGAACCGGTACTGCTTGCGCAGCCGGCACATATGCGGAATGTATCGGGAAGGAATATGAAAAGGTGCTGGACCCCTCGCTGCTGCCGTCCGCCAGGATCCGTAGTGAAATGGCCATACGTGGGGAAAGCTTTCTCGACTTCGGCATCCGGAAGGCTATGGAACACAGATATGGGAAAACAGACGGCCGGAAGGCTATGGAACACAGATATGGGAAAACAGAGGCCGGACGGCAATTTATTGGAGGTCTTAATATGGAAGATTCTAAATACACAGGGCTGGAGCTTTCTACCCGGATCGTTATCAAGGAGGCCTTAAAAAGGGGTATAGAAGTTGATATTCTCGACTCCGGCGACAATTTCATCAGGCTGCGAAAAAACGGCAGGACCGAATATATTAAACAGGCTACAAGGACTTCCGCCGACACTTATATATCGCCGCTCATCATGGAAAACAAAGAGGTCACGAAGATAGTTCTCCGGGAAAACGGTATAAATGTTCCAGGGGGCGTAACAGTACGGTCGGAAGAGGAGGCGCTGTCCGTATTCGAGGATTTCAGGCGCAAGGATATCGTTGTGAAGCCCAAATCGACCAATTTCGGAAAGGGAGTCGTGATACTGAAGCAGCCCTACGGTGTGAATGATTACCTGGGAGCCGTGAAGCAGGCGTTGGGCTGCGATGATTATGTAATGGTCGAGGAATTCATACCGGGCAGGGAATTCAGATTCCTGGTAATAGGTGATGAAGTGGCGGCGATCCTGTATCGTGTCCCGGCAAATGTCACAGGCGACGGCGTACATACGATCGAAGAGCTTGTGGGCGAAAAAAACAAGGATCCCCTGAGAGGAAAGGGGTATGTGACTCCACTCGAAAAAATAAGGCTCGGTGAGGTCGAAAGGGAATACCTCGCGTTCCAGGGCAGGGATTTCAGTTACGTGCCCCGGGAAAATGAGACCGTCTATCTGAGGGAAAATTCGAATATAAGTACGGGCGGCGACAGCATCGATTATACGGACGAAATACGGGACGAGTACAAACAGATCGCGGTTAATGCCGCAAAGGCGGTTGGGGCAAGGATATGCGGGGCCGATATCATAATCCGCGATATAGCGGAGAAACCGGACGGAACCAACCACAGTATAATCGAGCTTAACTTCAATCCAGCGCTGCATATACACGATTTTCCCTACCGCGGCAAAAACAGGCATGTGGAAGAAAAGATACTGGACCTGCTCGGCTTGTGAAGCGGCCTGGTAATAGCGTAAATGAGTAAGGAAGGGTGTTTTTATAGATGTTGTCGGCGGGCATATTAAAATCGTCCTATTTTTCAAGGGTATCTAAGTCTTTTCTGGAGATAGGCTACCTGTATTATGATTTTTTATTTGCATACAGGAAGGACCCCGCACTGCGAGGGAAGCTCTTCGCCATACCCGAATTGTTGACTTACGCGGGGCTTTGGGCAATTACCTTTCACAGGCTGGCGCATTTTATCCGTGCGCTCGGCGTTCCGTTCTTTCCGAGGCTGATCTCGCAGATATCAAGACTGCTCACGGGAATCGAGATCCATCCCGGCGCAAGTATAGGAAAGGGATTCTTTATAGACCACGGAAGCGGTGTCGTTATCGGCGAAACGGCAGAAATCGGAGAAAATGTACTGGTATACCACCAGGTAACGCTTGGAAATGCAAATCCCTCTTCCTCCCAAAGGAGTAAGTTTTCTGCCCAACCGAAACCCCTCGGTCATATGGCTTGATAATAAAATATGAAGTCCCCAAGTGCCGATAATTACAGCAACTTGAGGACTCCTGAACCTATCTTTCGGTGCGTTGGTGTTACACTCTTCGTTTTTTTGCGAACAATATCCCGCCAACCAGAGCTAAGGCGCATACCGACAGCAGAATTATATTTGATACCGATAAAGTAGAGGAAGAAGCCGTTTCTTCTGAACGCATCCCCATATTCGGAAATGCTCGTGTAGCATTGTTACCTGTATTATCCTGTACTGTATCGTTCTGTCTGCCGGTACCGGTACTATCAGATGTATTTTCCGCGCCATTCATCTGAGGAAAATCGCCGCCTTTCGGCATCTGCGGCATATTGCCGTCAGTCGGCATATTTTCCATCTTTTCAGGCGGAGTAAAATTACCTCCGTCGGGAAAACCTGCCGCACCATCGGGCTGCATCATACTTGCGCCGTTATCCGCAGCGGCTACCGCCGGCGATTGTTCTGTTGATTGCTTCGATTCGTTGCTTTCGATTGTTCCTGTATTGTTGCTGCCAAATCCGGGGAACTTACTTCCGCGAGCGCGCCCGAAACCCATAGAGTTTGAACCCATGCTTTCCATATCAATACCGGAAGCATCAACAAAGTTAGCATTGCTCGTCTCAGTCTGCCCTTCGCTTGTGGACGCAATTGTTCCATTAAGCTGGCTGTTTATGCTCTCGGCACGGAGCAGGCAGAACTCACGCAAAGCCGAGCTGCCGTTCTGGAACTCCTCATAGGTGCAGAACGCGGTCGGGTCTTTCTCCACATATGGTGAAATCAGCGCGATAGCATTATCATACATCTCGGCGAATTTGCCGCTTGTGAAATACTCTACATATTCTGCGTAGACCTCGTGGTATTTTTCAAGATACTCTTCGCTATCGAATATCCACGATATCATCGGCTTGTCGTCAATTGAGCCTGATAGCATCGGGCTGTCTATCGAATAATTTACGAGCGTAGTGGCCTCATCGGTTGTTGTTCCCGACTCAGTCGATGCTTGCCCGTTGTTCCCGCCGCCGCCCATTCTGCCCATACCGCCGCCCATTCCTCCGCCCATTCCGCCGAACGCAAGGTTGTAGTCCCACGCAATCATACTAAGCTGTCCGTCATTCTCGGCAAGATAGTAATTGTGTATCATACTGCCCGTATAGCTGTCGGAGTTCAACACAAAGTTGTGTACAACGAAGTATCGTATAACCTCATCCACATCCACGACTTCCTCAATGTTCTCACCTTCATTAAGCTGTTTCAGCGATTCAATCAGATGTTTTTTATCCGCCTTGCTCGTGTTAAATACGGCGTTGTCGAAGATGGCCGAGTAGCTGTCGGGGTTGTCATCGGAATATACGAGAGACGTCACTCCGCCCCCGAAACCCCCGAAACCGCCGAAACCGCCGAAACCACCTTCCAAGTTAGGCCTTTGTCCGTCCTGCACTTGTGCGGCGCTATGCTGTTCACCAGTGCCTTCTGGCATTTGGGGCATCTCACCGTTTTCACCGCCGAAATCAGGCCTTTGTCCGCCACCGGGGAATTCTTTATTGCCATCATTGCCTTGCCAGCCTTGGTTCATATCCATTGTGTCAGGCTTATAGATCTCACCGAAGTCGTTTCCGTATACACGCTGTGCGAAGGATTCTTCCACACCCTCTGCTGCAAGGTACAAGCCCCAGTCCTCGCCGTTGACCGTCACCCAAATGAAGCTCGATAGCGGAGCGTCTGCGCCCATCACATTCATCATTTGATAAGTGATATAATCTTTCATATAGGTGTTGTCCTGCGCAATGTTATTCAGGGCGAGCTTATCCAAGCCGTGATAGCTTATGCCGCTCCCGAAATGGTCAAACTCGATTTTCAGGCTGTATCTGTCCGAATCCGAACTTGCAATCATTGAGAGCGACGAGTTGCCCTTGGGGCGGAGTCCGACACCGCTGACCTTTTCGCCGTCAATCACGACCATGGCTTCAATATACTCCTCAGCCTGCGCGTTATCGAGCATATTTTCCCAATCGGAATCCTTCATCTGAATGTCAATCGTATGAACCTTATCCGTAGAAAACAGCTTATCGGCATATTCAGGCTGTTCCTGAGCCACGGTCATGCCCCAGTTCGGACTGTATATGAATGCAGTGGTGAGGGCAAGCATGGCGACAACGACCGCGATGCAGACGACATTCGTAAATTTATGCTTTGACATAATACATCACTCCAATACAGTATGCTCAACAAGATAATCCATCACCTTTTGCGAGAGAACCGTCTGCTTCAAGTAAGGCTTACCGTAATTTTCTTCGTACTGTGAATAATCGTCAGTCCCCGTCTGTTCTTTAAAATAGCTTGCGACATCCTCACCGCTGACGGTAATTTCCGCGTCTTCAGCTATTGCCTGGATGACAAGACTGTATTTTGCTGACTTCGTATTATTCTCAGAGTTGGATTCAATCAACTCATCCAATGACGAAACGCCGGCATAAGAACTTAAGATATCTTCAAGTTCCATGCTGTAACTGTCTGCGAAATCCTGATAATATTTTATCATAGCATTCTTTTGATACTCCGTTAGCTTTTCCGGCACTGATTTGACCGTCACGCTTTCGGTCAGATAATCATATATATAGTTTTTAATCGCTTCTTTTTGCAAATTGGCATAAACGCCGTCCTTCATTTCACTGACCGTTTTCCAGCCGTATTCGGCCGACAGGCTCTCCGCGACAAAAGCGTCGTCAAGCTCCGGATTCACTGTTTTAACAATATAGTTAACGGTTGTGACAAATACGGCGTCCTTCCCATTCAAATCATCCTGCCCGTAATCTTCAGGGAAAGTGACGTTGATGTCAAAGGTTTCGCCAGGTTTGTGTCCGATAAGCTGGTCAAGGAAATCATCAATATAGCTGGTAACACCGATTGTAACCTCTGTTCCGGCGTCTTCCGTACTGCCGCCGTCAAATTCTACTCCGTCAACGCTTCCGACATAATCAATGTTTACGGTATCTCCGTCCTCAATCGCGCGATCCGTAATCTGCTCGGTTGAAGAATAATCCTGCAAAATTTCATTCAACTGACTTTGAACTTCGTCATCTGAAATTTTATAAATATCGCTTGGAATCGCAAAAGAGTTGTAATCATACAGTTCGACATAATCTGCTGCGGTCATTCCTTCCCAAAGACCGTTGTCATCAATGTCATTACTGTATGAAAATGAAGAGCTGTCCTCGCTTCCGCTGCATCCTGCCAGCGAAGCGAACAGCACAGCAAATATAATAATGATGCAAAAATATGATTTATAAGTTTTCATGGATAGCTCTCCTACATTTATTTTTTCGGTTATCCCGTATAATCGCCGTTGTAGCTCACCAGCACAACATCGGAAACGCCCGGCATAACCTGAAGCGCGTTTACGAACGATGTGTCATCGGATTTCAGCCGAACCTCATAATGCAGCTCTACCGAGTCGGCAGCGACGGTTTTACTTTTCACAACGCATTTCTGAACGTAACCTTTCAAGGATTCGACGGCTTTGTTCTCCGCGTCGGCGTTGTCGCAATGGATAATGACCATATAGGGATTGTCGTGGGATTTCTTGTTTACAAATACAATCAGAATTACTCCAATAACGACGCTGCCGAACACCGCGAGTGGGATCATTCCCGCCGCGAGCACGATGCCGACCGCTATTGACCAAAACAGGAAAGCGATGTCGAGAGGCTCTTTTATCGCGGTACGGAAACGAACGATTGACAAAGCGCCGACCATGCCGAGCGATAGAACCACGTTACTTGTCACTGCAAGTATTACGAGTGTTGAAATCATTGTCAGGGCAATCAGCGTCACGCCAAAACTCGCGGAATACATAACGCCTTTGAACGTCTTTTTATAGACGAGGAAAATGAACACGCCCAGTCCGAAAGCGAGTGAAAGCGCGATAACCATATCGAGGATGGTCACGCTGGTGATGTTCTCCAGAAAGCTGGATTTGAAGATGTCAGAAAATGTCATAATAATTTCTCCTTTTCGTTATCAGCCGTACACGCGGCACAGCGCATATTTTGAACAGGCGGACGCCCGTCGGGTTCCCAATTGCAGCACGTCGGTAATGTAGTCGGGGATAAACTGGTCGTATTTCACTTCAAGCAGGACAAGTTCATCGCCCGCTCTAACTGTAGGCAGATTATCGCTCATAAAATCCGTTGCGTATAGCCCCGTCCGAATGTCGCGGTCAAAGGTGATTCTGACATTCCCCGCCGGACAGATAAACGGCTCGCGGATATAGTCCACCACGGTTTTCGGCTTCAACTGTTCGCTCCGCATTTTGGAGTAAAGCTCTCGGACAAGTTCACGCTCGTCGCCGCCCATCCACGAAAGTTGCCCGGACTGGATTTTCGATACTTCCTCCTCCGTAAGTCTTGCTGACTGCTTGTAGCACATACCGTGCGCTTTGCGCTTCTTCTCAAGCATAATGTAGTCGGCGGCGCCAAGATAGCGGCGTATTCGGAATTTCTCACGCCTGTCCACTCCGTCGATTTTCTCCCGCAAAGCCTTGTCGCCCGGTGTGTCGAAGTAGAGGCTCCGTACCTTATATTCACCGTTAGTGTCTGCGTGGGCGTCGCGGTTCATGACCCTCCGCAGCCTGTCGCGCAGGATAACGTAATCGCCGTAGTTCAGGCTATGTTTAAGTTCGTGCCTTGCCCTCATATTGTTTCCTCCCTTAGGTTATATTCAAATTTTACATTCCTTTGACTTATATTTTACTAACATTAATACATGGAATGGGTTTATTGTACCGGCCAATTGTGTCATGAGTATGGAAAGAAACGAACAAAATCAGTATGTAATTGGGCAAAATGCAAAAGTACGCTTCAATTCTAACGAGTTGAGGCGTACTAATAAGCCAAACTATTGTTTTTATTATTTTAAAGATTCGGGCAAGGACAATGTGAACGTAAGCCGTGTAAGACCGTCAGCACTTTCGGCCCGGATGGATTCGCCCAACCCTTTGATAATCTCTCCGGCTATGGAGAGGCCCAGTCCTGTTCCGCCGCCGGAATGAGACTTGTCCGCTTTGTAAAACCGCTCAAATATGTGCGGCAAATCGTTCGGGTGGATGCCTTCACCGGTATTTTTAACGCTGACTTTGATTTTGCCGCCGCAGTTTTCGGCAGAAAGCATGATGGCGCCGCCTTCAGGTGTGTGCTTTATCGCGTTATCCATCAAAATAATCAACACCTGCTCGATGCGGTCGGGGTTGCTGTATACATAAATCGGAGTCCGAAAGTCTATTGCGGTGGAGAGATTTACGCCTGCCTTTTCAGCCGACGGGGAAAAGCTTTCGGATATATTCTGAGAAACTTCGCATAGGTCGAACCTTGTTTTTTGCATTGCTTCTGCTCCGGATTGCAGGCGGGAAAGCTCCAGAAGGTCGTCCACCAACCTTGAGAGCCTCAATGATTCACGGACGATGTTGTTGTAAAAGAGAATTTTCTTTTCCTCTGTTTTTGCCATGCCGTCCCGCAGAGTTTCACCTATCGCGCGGATAGATGCAATTGGCGTTCTGAGTTCATGAGAAACATTAGCCACAAAGTCGCGGCGGGTCTGTTCCAGCTTTCCGGACTCGGAAGCAAAATAATTCATGGAGTGGCCGAGTTCCCCGATTTCCCCCTTCTGCGATTCGTCGGCACGGACGGAAAAATCGCCTTTCGCCATGGCCCTCGCCACATCGCGCATCTGACGGATGGGAACGACCAAACGCTTTGTGGCAAAATAAGCGGGGATCAGCATGATGATAAAAGCGGCCAATGTACTGACGAGCAGAGTAAGATTCAGGCTGTACATCGCGGCACTCAACTCCTGCATGGGCTTCGTAAAAAATACCGCGCCCAAAACAGAATCCTGATCTTCTATAGGAACCCCGATAACCAGATAGGACTGCCTGCCCGAAGATTTCCTGACCTCTGTGGTTTCCGAACCCGAAAGAACAGTCTTCAGATCTTTTGATATCAGGGCGTTTTCATCTTCCTCCGATAAGGGCGGCCCGTTTCCCTGCGGCGGCTTTCCGCGACTGCCCGGCCCGCTGTCCTGAACCGGGGTCATGATGGATTCCCCGCCGGCGTTATAAATATGCAAAGAAGCGCCGAAGCTATTGTTACCGCGGTCGAGAAGTGGCCATAAACTCTGCGCGTATGCACCGTTTTGCTGTGCATCCGTCAAGATGTCCGCAATAGTACGGGCAATTGGTATCAGCTCGTTTGCCCGCATATCCGCATACATTCGCTGTGTGACAAAAATATAAATGCCGGCTGAAAGCATCCCGGCAAGAAGCACAGCCGACAGAATGAGCAGGACAATCCGGCGAAGTAACACGCTTTTTCTCATGCTTTTCCCTCAAACTTATATCCTACACCGTATATGCTGCGGATACTCCAGTAACCGCTGTCAGGCAATTTCTGCCGAATTCTTTTTATTTGCGTATCTACTGCGCGGGTATCTCCGTAATAATCATAGCCCCACACGTCGGATAAAAGCTGCTCGCGGCTGAAAACACGTCCGGGAGCGGAACACAGTTTATACAAAAGTTCAACTTCTTTCGGCGTGAACGGAACCGATTCACCGTTTACGCGCACATCATAACTGCTAAGGTCGATTTCAAGCCCCGAAAAACGCAGGACTTGCTCTGTTTCCTTTGGGTGTTCCTGTACGCGGCGCAGAACGACTTTAATACGGGCGGTCACCTCTCTGGGGCTGAACGGCTTGACTATGTAGTCATCCGCACCCAGTTCCAAACCGAGTATCCGGTCAATCTCCTCTCCTTTCGCCGTCAGCATGATGATAGGTGTATTATAGTCCTTTCGTATTTCACGGCATACCTCTATCCCGGTTTTCTTCGGCATCATCAAATCAAGCACGACTAAATCAGGCTTTTCCGCGCTGAATTTTCGCAGGGCATCATCTCCGTCAAACGCGGATATGCAGGTAAAACCCTCCGCCTCTATATATTCGCGGAGCGTTTCATGAATCATCTGCTGGTCGTCGCAAATCAAAATTTTAGATTGTTTCTCAGACATATTATCGTCACCCCCAAGCTTAAATGATATGATTATATTTATAGTATGACTAAAAAACGGATTTTTCAATGACCAAGAGACATATGCCATAATGGTTCATATTTGTGCCACAATTAGGGGGGATTGTGGCGCAATCTTTTCTTTGCGGATTTATTGACTTACTGTGTCCTGATTTTGTTTTATTGTATCCTTTTTCATGCCATATTCCCGCATTATACTGTGGGCAAGAACAAAAAAAGGAGCAAAGTATCATGGATAATAATGTTCAAAACCCTTTATTCGGAGAACCCCAACATCATTCGCAAAATCAGGAAGAAGATACCACTGTAGATAAGAATCTCGGAATTCCGGAAAGCGAAGGGGGGCTTGACGGCATGCAAAACGATAAACTTTTAAGCCCGGCGGCAGATGAGCAGGACAATTTCAGCGCAGACGCTGAACCGCAATCTGTGGAACAGGATATCGTCGCGGAACCTGCGCGCGTTCCGTTCTGGCGTAAGAAAGAAAAGAAAAGCCGCAGAAAAGTACAAATCGGTATTGCCTCAATACTTTGTATCGGGCTGCTGTCCGGCGTGGTCGGCGGCGGAATTACCGCACTTTCAATGAGCGGCTTATCAGCCAATCCCGGCGAGACGGTTTCCATTGCAAACGGCACATCGCTCGTCAGCGTTGTAAATACATCAATAATGTCAGGCGAGGCGCTGACAATTGCGGAAATTTCCGCTAAGGTCAGCCCCTCAGTCGTCAGCATCACCACGACCGTTCAAACATCCAACCGATTCGGGCGGAGCGAAACTTCGTCCGGCAGCGGTTCCGGGATTATCTTCGCTGAAAACGGATATATCCTGACCAATAACCACGTCATTGACGGCGCGGAAAGTATCTCGGTGAGGCTGTTTACGGGAACGGAATATACCGCAACAATTATCGGCTCGGACAGTCAGACAGATTTGGCCGTATTGAAAATAGAGGCGGACAATTTACCCTTTGTGACCATGGGCGACTCGGATAACCTTCAGGTCGGCGATTTAGCGGTAGCAATCGGAAATCCGCTGGGCGAGCTTTCTGGGACGGTGACGACGGGAATTATCAGTGCAACCGACAGAGAAATTACCATTGACAACGAAACAATGAATCTCCTACAGACGGATGCGGCTGTTAATCCAGGCAATTCCGGAGGCGCATTGTGCAACGCTTACGGCGAGGTAATCGGCGTAGTGAATGCTAAAACTTCCGCTTTGGGAGTCGAAGGACTCGGCTTCGCTATCCCGATAAACGACGCAAAGCCTGTTATTGAGGAGCTGCTGCAAAACGGTTATGTTTCCGGCAGAGCAACAATGAATGTGTCGGTGCAGGAAGTTACCGCTCAGACAGCCGCGTTCTTCCGAATGGAAGCAGGCGTTTACGTTGCTGAGGCGACTTCGGGTGGCGCGGCGGACAGAGCCGGAATAAAAGCCGGAGACCGCATTGTATCCGCAGATGATAAGGAAATCGAGACCGCCGCCGACTTGAAGTCCGTTATTGAAAGCCATTCTGTCGGAGATTTGCTGAACGTTGTTATATCGCGGAACAGTTCGGAGGCGTCCCTGACATTGACACTGAACGAGGAGACATAATTGCTCATAACTGATTTCAATCCGTGAAGATTAAGAGGACTCGCACTAAGTCCAGCAGAATGAGTGCGAGTCCTTTTCCGTTCATCTTTTCTTTCTGTACTTCTCCAAAAGGCTCAGCTTGCCCTCTCTTGAATCTCGCGACTGTTCGATAGCGGTTATGGTGTGCCATTCTGGATTGGCGGCACCGAGGTCAAGGAAATTCATGGTCTCAAAATGCTCCTTAGGCGTCCGTATTGAAACCGGACACAACTGTACACCCGAAACCAGCTACGTTGAGATGATGGCGACCAAGCAATCCTTCAGGAAAACGGATGGCGTAAACTTCCTGCATTACGTTCATTCCTTCTCGGATAAGGAGAACATTACGCCGTGGCAGGCAAACGAAATCGCCCGCGAGCTTGCCGAAAGACTCTTCCCCGACAACGAATGTGTCATCGCTACTCACAACGATACCGATAACCTCCACTCGCATATCATCGTCAACTCCGTCAGCTTCAATGACGGAAAGAAGCTCCATATGTCCCCGACTTCACTCCAAGAGCAGCGGCAGGTCAACGATGAAATCTGTCTGGCTCACGGCTTCTCCGTCCTTGAACCTTATGATGGCACGAGGAAAAAGAAGCGGCTGACGCCGGGCGAATATCGCGCCGCCATGCGGGGTGAGAGCTGGAAGTTCAAGCTGATAAAAGCCATCGACGAGGCGCTGGAATACTCGCCTAACAAGGAAAGCTTCATTCAGAATATGGAGTATGAGGGTTACGAGGTGCTCTGGGACGATACGCACAAGCACATTCTGTTCACCACGCCGGAGGGTAAAAAGTGCCGAGACCGTACCCTGCACGATGATACCTACCTCAAGGAAACCCTTGAAAAGCTGTTCGCCTACCGAGCCGAGCATGGATATGTTACGCAGACGCCGGAGCCGCCGGAGGGTTGGCTGGCACAGGCGAATTCGATGGGCAAGCTCGCCTCCGCCGCTGTCAAGCTCGGAAAGAGCATAGAGAAAACGGTCGATGCTCTGCCGCCGCTCACGCCCTTCATCCCGACCGACAGCAAGCGGAAACGGCGGGAAGCGCTCAAGAAGCTGGCGCAGGGACACAAGCTCCAGAGCGAGCAGGAGCAGGAAATGGGGCAGAAAATGTGACAAAAAGGAGAAAAGCGATGAAAGGAATAGACCACTGGAAGCCGATCCCGCTGATGGAAAACATCGTTGACGGCTGTAAGGTTACCCTTGTTTTTGATAATGAAAACGGGAAATCGGACGCCAAAGAGAGCATTGAAAAGATACTTATGGCATCCTGCAAAACGGATAAAATTCCCCGCACGGCGTAATAGACTTCCAAAAAACTTTGTGGCATAATGTGCTTGCCGCACAGCGGCAGGCGCCGAAAGGTGCAAGTGTTCCTTGACAATTTAAGAGATTGTATCAAGCCATATGCACCGCTATCTATCCCACAAAGAGAAAGGATCGGTGCATTTATGGAAGAAAAGAAACGAGTTTATTGCCTCTACCGCGTGTCCACGAAAGGGCAGGTCGAGAAGGATGACATCCCCATGCAGAAGCAATGCTGCAGGGAGTTTGCCGAGCGTCAGAGCTGGAAAGTAGTAAAAGAGCTCTCCGAGAAGGGCGTGTCCGGCTTCAAGGTTTCAGCCAAAGACCGCGACGCCATACAGGAAATCCAGCAGGCAGCCGCCGAGGGAATGTTTGATATTCTCCTCGTTTATATGTTCGACAGGCTCGGACGGCGCGAGGATGAAACGCCCTTCGTGGTGGAATGGTTTGTCCGAAACGGCATCGAGGTATGGAGTACCGTCGAGGGTCAGCAGCGGTTTGACAACCATGTTGACAAGCTGATGAACTACATCCGCTACTGGCAGGCCTCCGGCGAGAGCATCAAAACCTCCATCCGCACAAAGACCAGGCTCGGTCAAATCGTGCAGGAAGGCCGCTTCCGCGGTGGCACAGTACCCTATGGATACCGGCTCGAAAAACAGGGGCGCATGAACAAGAAAAACCACGAGGTCAACGAAATCCTCGTGGACGAAAACGAAGCCGTCGTTGTCAGGCTCATATATGAGAAATACGTTAACGAAGGCTTCGGTGCTCAAAGCCTAAACTGCTATCTGTACGCTCAGGGCTTCCGCAACCGCAAAGGCGTGAACTTTACCAACACAACCATCGTCAAGATGCTGAAGAACATCATGTACGTCGGCATCCTGAGAAGCGGAGAAACGCAGTCAGAAATCTTTCCCGAACTGCAAATAATCACACCGGATATGTATGAGAGCGCACAGAAAATCATGGAGGCCAGGACGCAGAAGCACAGCGACGTACCCTTTAATTCCAAGGGGAAAGCCCTGTTCTCCGGCATGTATACTGTGGACATTGCGGCTCGAAGCTGGTGCTGACCACCAGCAGCGGCAAGCGGTACGGCGGTGGCGGCAGGCGGGAATTGAAAATCCGTTACGGCTGCCATAACAAAGTCCGTCATCCGCAGGACTGCGACGGGCAGAGTGGGTACTCGGCAGAGAAGCTTGATGGTCTGGTTGAAAAGATGGTGCTTCACCTCTTTTCAAATGTTAAGTCCCTACCCGAAGCCAAGCTGATGGCCGGACAAGCGGAACGCAAAACAGCGGAAGCCGTGTCGACGCTGGCAAATCTCAAGGCTCTTCACGCCGCTAAAAACAAAGAGCTTGAAAGCTACAAGAGCGAAGTCTATAAGGCTATTCAAGGCACAAGCAATTGGAGCGGCGAGCTTCTCAACGAACTGATTACCGAAACGAAGTCCGCAATTGAAAGCTCGAAGAAGAAATGGTTGAAGCTCAGGCGGAGCTGGATGACTGTAAAGGGATGGCTGCTTAAACTATTTGGAAAATTTTTTATATATTTCTGTTGATTGTCATGGGATATTATGTTATTATTTTTTAAACATACTAATCATATAAAAATAGTATGATAAAAATGAGGTGATGGTATAACATGAAGAACAGAATTTTTTCGGGGATTTTTTTTGTTGTATCGGGCAGCCTGATCGCTTTGGGACCTCAATTCCTGTTCAAGGTGTGCGAACGCATGGGCGACAAAACCATGAAATGCTTTTGGACTTCACGGGCCGAACTGGGAATTGGAGCATTGATAGCGATCACAGGGCTTTTCCTGCTTTTTGCCAGGTCGAGCCAGGTAAGGTTTGGAATTAATGTATCCATTGTACTTGCAGGAGCCCTGGCCGCACTTGTACCAACAGTATTGATAGGCGTCTGCCCTATGCCGACGATGCAGTGCCGCCTGCTAGCCCTACCGTCCATTCTGATAATCAGCATATTAATAGAAGCAGTAAGCATCGCAAATATTTTTTACCTGATCAAGACAGATAAAAAGCCGGTATTTGCGTTATGAGCAAAAGAGCGCTGACGACTTTGTCGATCTCCCTGAATAATTTGAAACGCAGGCCATTCCGCACACTATGCCTGTTACTTGTGATAGCTGTATTATCATTCGTATTGTTCGGAGGCTCGGTAATGACTCTGAGTCTGAAAAATGGTACCGACAGTATGTCAAAGCGGCTTGGCGCCGATGCGATGGTTGTTCCCGCAGGGTATGACCGGGAGGTACAGGGTGCGTTGCTTAGAGGCGAACCAAGTACTGTCTATATGAATAACGATGTTCCGGGACGGGTAATTGCCGTAGACGGAGTAGGTGAAGCATCGCCACAGCTTTTTGTCGCTACCTTCAGCGCCGATTGCTGTTCACTGCCTATCCAGCTTATTGGGTTCGAGCCTGAAACCGATTTTGTCATTCAGCCATGGCTGAGTAAACAAATCACCAGGGAGCTGAAGGATGACGAAATTGTGGTCGGCAGCAGCGTCAATGCAGATGCGGGCGACATCCTGACTTTTTTTAACAGGGACTACAGAGTAGCTGCCAGACTTGATAAAACGGGAATGGGCTTCGATACGTCAGCTTTTATGAATATGAATGCGGCGGACTGGGCGGTTATGGATTATATAAAAATGGGTGGGAAATCGTTTCCCAAAGCTGAACGGTCCGTTTCATCGGTGATGATAAAAGTAATGCCGGGATTCAGTACGGGCAGTGTTGCCGAAGGCATACGGAAAGCCCTTGCTAAGGACGGTGTCGACGTCGTTTTGACAAAAAGCATGATAAACAGTGTTTCAAATGGATTAAACCTTCTGACACGGTTAACAGTGGCGCTTTCGGTCTTGTTTTGGCTGCTGGGAACGGGAGTTCTCGGGGTAATATTCTCAGTCGTATTGAATGAGAGAAAAAAGGAGTTCGGTATTTTGAGGGCGCTTGGCGCGGACAGAATTAAGCTGGCCGGGATTATTTTATGCGAATCGTCCATCATAAGCATTTGTGGCGCTATTGCGGGCATACTGCTGGCCGGGCTTTTGCTGCTTCCCTTTGGCGCTTATTTCGCCATAAGGCTGAATTCGCCTTTCCTGCAGCTGCCTGCCGGGAGCGTGCTGACTCTCGCGGCGGTAAGCCTGCTGTTTTCGGCTGCAGTCGGACCCGTTTCTTCGGCATATTCGGCGGTCAAAATCGGAACAACCGAAATCTATGACATTATGAGGGAGGATGCGTGATGCTGCTGGAGCTGCGGCAATTGAAAAAAGAGTACAGCCGCGGGGGAAAAACATTCCCTGCTGTTGATAACATTGATCTCAGTGTGGAGCAGGAGGACTTCATCTGCATAAACGGCCGGTCGGGAAGCGGAAAGAGCACACTGCTCGGTATGATCGCAGGATTGCTTTCTCCGACGTCGGGAAGCATCATCTTCGACGGCTGTGACATATCAAAAATGAGCGATCGGAAATTATCATATATAAGAAATTCCAGTATAGGATACATTCCTCAGGGACGAAGCATTATAGCGAACCTGACAGCTTTGGACAATATAAGGCTTCCGTTTTTTCTACAGGGGAGAAAGGGGGATCCTTCAGCAAAAGCATTGTCCCTGCTTGATGCCATGGGACTTGCCGGTTTCGCGGACACATACCCGTCCCAGCTGTCAGGGGGCGAATTGCGGCGCGTTTCAATAGCCAGGGCGCTGATAAATTCACCCAGCCTCATACTTGCTGATGAACCGACCGGAGATCTTGATCCGCTAACGACTCAGGAAATAATACGGCTGCTTAAGGGTATCACAACCGCAGGCACTGCGGTCATTATGGTCACGCACGAGCCGGATATATACGGATTTGGAAATAGGCTGTACACCATGGATTCGGGAAGTCTGACGGAAACGGCTGCATGCTTTTGAGCAAAAGCCCACTAAACGAATATAAATTGTAATATTTATTTCTATAATTTATTGACAATGCTAGATTTTAGGGTTAATATTTTTATATACAAATCATACTATACATATATGAATTATATAATTAAATAATATAGGGGGTATTTACATGTCAAAAATCTATAAAAGCCTGACTGAGCTTATTGGAAGAACACCGCTCCTGGAATTGACAAACTACGGGAAAAAGCACGGCCTTGCCGCCCGCGTAGTAGCAAAACTGGAGTATTTCAACCCGGCGGGGAGCGTGAAGGACAGGATTGCAAAGGCAATGATCGACGATGCGGAGAAAAAGGGGCTGCTCAAGCCGGGTTCAGTCATAATTGAGCCCACAAGCGGCAATACCGGGATAGGGCTTGCATCTGTAGCGGCAGCAAGAGGTTATCGCATTATCCTGACCATGCCTGAAACAATGAGCGTTGAGCGCAGAAACCTTCTGAAGGCATACGGTGCCGAACTGGTTCTCACTGAGGGTTCAAAGGGCATGAAAGGCGCTATCGCCAAGGCTGATGAACTGGCGCAGGAAGTAGCCGGCTCGTTTATTCCGGGACAGTTCGTAAACCCTGCTAATCCTGATGTCCACAGGGCTACTACGGGACCCGAAATATGGGAGGATACGGACGGCAAGGTAGACATACTTGTTTCCGGAGTCGGAACTGGCGGGACTATTACAGGCGCCGGTGAATATTTGAAATCAAAAAATCCGGACATAAAAGTCATAGCTGTTGAGCCGTTTGACTCTCCGGTACTGTCCGAAGGAAGATCCGGTGCACACAAGATACAGGGAATTGGAGCGGGTTTTGTTCCGCAAGTCCTTAATACCGGCATTTATGATGAAATCATCAGAGTTAAAAATGAAGATGCTTTTGCTATCGGGAGGGAATTGTCCAGATCAGAAGGCCTGCTTATAGGTATTTCTTCGGGTGCGGCCGCATGGGCTGCCACAGAGCTTGCCAAACGGCCGGAGAATGCAGGAAAGCTGATTGTTGCGATTCTGCCGGACACGGGTGAGAGATACCTGTCCACACCTCTTTTTGCGGAGTAGTGCGGTTTCTACCGGGCATTGCCGGGAGCGCGGAATGATTATGCAAGGGGGGCTGTCGATGCCGTGCTTTGATGAAAGGATAGACAAACGATTTGAAAAAATCTCAAATATGCACCCCTGCTTCAGCGGAAGCGCCAATTCATCGCGGGGCAGGGTACATCTTCCCGTAAGTCCTAAGTGCAATATACAGTGCAGATTTTGCAAGAGATGTTTTAACAAGACGGAACAGCGTCCCGGAGTAGCATGCGCGCTCCTTTCTCCGGCAGAAGCGGCAGAGGCCGTGGATAAGGCTCTTGAGCTCTGCCCGCAGATTACGGTCGCAGGCATTGCGGGACCGGGAGATACACTGGCAACTCCCCATGCGCTTGAAACGTTCCGGTTGATCCATGAGCGCCATCCCGAGCTGATAAATTGTCTTAGCACAAATGGGCTCCTCCTGGAGCGTTGCGCGCAGGACATAGTGGACGCAGGCGTCAGGACCGTTACTGTTACCGTGAATGCGGTCGACCCTGAGATTCTGCAGAAGATATGCTCTTATATCATATTGGACGGTATCCGCTATACGGGTGTGGAGGCTGCCAGCCTGCTGATCGATGCCCAGATGCGGGGCATTATAAAAATTACGGGACTTGGGGCTTTGGTGAAAATCAACACGGTATTGATACCGCGTGTCAACGACTTGCATATCCGCAGGATATCGGAGATCGTCAAAGCACTTGGAGCCTCCATCATGAACATTATTCCGTTAATACCCCAATATGAGATGGCCGATCTGCGCTCGCCAGACTGCCTGGAATTAAACGATGCGAGAGAAACCGCGGAGAAATTCCTGCCCGTTTTCCGCCATTGCCGCCATTGCCGCGCCGATGCGTGCGGAATTCCCGGACAGGGCGATCTGTCAGGAATCCTTTATCAACACTCGACTGCTGAACAAAACTTTTCACATGGTTGATATTTTTCGAATGGAGGATAAGCAAAATGAGCAAATTTGTTGACAGGCCGCGGTATACATGCTCTCTGGGCGGTGCGCTTGCCACGCTCAGGGCAATACCGCGAGCCGTGCCGATCATTCATGCCTCGGCGGGCTGCGGACACAATCTGCATAACGCGATCAACTCAGGCGCCGGATATATCGGAGGTGGTTACTGCGGCGGCCTTTCGCTGCCGAGCAGTAATGTCGCGGAAAGGGATATAGTTTTCGGGGGAGAAGACCGTCTGCGCGAGCAGATTCAGGCAACGCTCGAAATTATGGACGGAGATGTTTTCTTCGTTTTGACGGGCTGCATGGTTGAAATGATCGGAGATGACCTGGAAGCGGTGACTTCGGAGTTCACCGGCTGTGGCAAAACTATAATCGCGGTGCATACGCCTAGCTTCCGGGGCAATTCATATACAGGCTATGAGCTGGTGATGGACGCTCTTATACAGAAATTCATAACCAAACAGGACGTGAAAGATCCCAAGGCAGTCAACATACTTGGCGTCGTCCCCGCGCAGGATGTGTTCTGGAAAGGCAATCTGCGCGAGCTCAAGAGACTTCTGAAGAAACTTGGACTTACAGTGAACACGTTTTTCGGGGAGGGTGAAACTCTGGAGGATATCAGGAATTCAGGGAAGGCGTCTTTGAACATTGTGGTATCCGATATACACGGAGTGCAGGCAGCAGAGAGCTTTGAAGAGTTCCACGGAATCCCTTTTATTACGACAGGTTTCCCGATCGGGGCTGCTGCTACGGAAGAATTTCTGAAAACAGTGTCCAAAGCGCTGAACATTGACAGTTCGCTTACCGGAGCTGTTATCAAAGAGGAAAAAGCAGTCTACTACGATTATCTTGAACGGCTTGCCGATCTGTACAACGACATCGACCTGCAGCGTTACGCCGTCGTAGTCGGCGATAGCAGCTATGCTCCGGCGATTACCCGCTTTTTATCCGATGAACTCGGGTGGCTGCCGGAGCTGACTGTAATTACCGATTTTCTTGATGATAAGCAGAAAAGTACGGTTTCCGGGCGTTTTGAAAACTATGAGTCCGGCCTGAAACCCAATCTCAGGTTCGATACCGACGCGTCGTCTGTAAAAAGGTATATTGCCGAAGTATGGCCTCCTAACCGGAATGACAGGTATTATGATTCATTCAGCCCAACTGTTGTCCTTGGCAGCGTTTTCGAAAGAGATCTCGCGGCTGAGTTCGGTTTCCCTCTTCTGACAGTTTCGTATCCAGTGACGAACAGGGTAGTGCTCGATCGTGCATATGCGGGCACCAAAGGCGCTTTGAGCATTGTTGAGGATCTGTTCGGCCTGCTTGTGGCAGGAAGATAGGAGGTAAAAATGGATTATTTGAATGCAAAATCAGCGCCCGCACGTGAGGACAGGTTAAAGACCAACATCGCCTACGGCGGGACCTGCGGGCAGCTCAGAGGCTGCGTCGAGAATGGCTGCTTCAGGGAAAACGGCTGTCTGAACCTGGCCGGAAGGCGGTTTTCCCAAACGCAGGGCTGTCAGTTCACACTGAGCCTGGCGATACTCAATACGCTGCGCAATGCCGTTATCGTCATGCACTCGCCTATCGGCTGCGGTGCGTGCAGTACGGGAAACATAGGGGTTAACAAGACCTTTAAACAGCTTCGGGATCCACGCGCTGAAGGCGTCATATGGCTTAGTACCAATCTGGACGAAGCCGACGTTATCAACGGAGGTGAAAGAAAGCTCCGTGAAACTGTGCTATATGCCGATCATGAATTCCGGCCCGAGACGATCATCGTGGCGAACGGATGCGTCCCGGCGCTGATCGGCGACGATATAGACAGTATCCTGGGCGACCTCCAGACACAAACAGCGGCGGTAATCGTTCCGATCCACTGCGAAGGCTTCAAATCAAAGGTAATGGCCACAGCTTATGACGCGGTATATCACGGTATATTGAAAAAATACGTCAGAAAGCCTGAAAGACGTGAGTATATAGTTGAGCCGGACGTGGAAAAGCTGAAAGAACAGTACCGTATCAGCAGGAATGTCAATATTCTCAATGTATCCTCCATGAGCAGGGTGGATGAGTTGGAGCTGCAGAGGCTGCTGAACGCCATAGGGCTTAATGTGAACTTTATTCCGTGCTATGCGCAGACCGAGGACTTCCAGTACTCTCTCGAGACTTCCCTGAACGTCAGTATCTGCGGTACGCATGACGATTACTTCGTAGGTCATTTAAGGGAAAAGTACAATATACCGTTCCTGATCGATACTATCCCGATAGGCCGGAAAAATACCGATCGGTGGATACTTAAAATAGCAGATTATTTCGGCCTTGAAAAGGAAGCGCAGCAGCTGATCGCATATGAAAACGAGCTTCTTGACTTTAGCCTGGAACCTTATCGAAGCAGACTCTCCGGGAAACGTGCGTTTCTTGCGGGGGGAGAAGTCCGTATTGTCGCAACCGCCGAAATACTGCAGGATCTCGGCATTACGGTGACAGGCTTCAAGGCCCACCATTTTGACGAGTTCATAGCTCCCATATTTGAAGCCCTGGATGATATAGACGAAGTGCCGATCCATGTCGCCACCAACCAGCCGTTCGAACAGGCTAACCTGCTGAAGCGCCTGAAACCGGATGTGATCATCACGCATACCGGCGGCAACAACATCGCTGCAAAGCACGGCCTGCCGATACTTCCGCTGTTCGGACCAGCCTACAATTATCTGGGCTACTCGGGCGTCTTCGAGGTAGCCAGACGCTTGAACAGAATAATGAGCAACCACCAGTTCAACAAAAAGCTCGCAGAAAACACACCCCTTCCGTTCAAGCAGGAGTGGTATGAAAAAGACCCGTTCACCTACATTAAAAAACAGGATGTCGTATGACGGAGGTGAGGAATTATTGTGTCAACAATTTACGAAGCTGCCTTGCCGGCGGCGGTAAAGAGATCGACTGTGGTTTTTGATAAACGGGCGCTGCTTCCGTCTGTAAGTGCGGCGGCAACTCTTCTTGTCCATCTGCTGGTACCTGACAACCCGGGATATACTCAAAAGCCTCTCCCTTATTTCAGTGTCGCGATCATTGTTATTATTGCAGTTACGTTGGGCTTTTTCATACTATCCCTGTTCAAACAGCCGATAAGGGAAAAATACACATACAAGTCATGGTTTTTTGCCGCTGCCATTATGTTTTTCAACTTATACAACGTAGCAACACTCAAGCTGCTGCTGATCCCTGTCATTTACTTTCCGAGTCCCGACAGGATCCTCAAGGTCTTTGCGGAGGAATGGCCGTTTCTGCTTAAGTGTCTCGGATATTCCGCCAGGCTTTTGGGAACAGGTTATATAACCGGCGCCGCAGTAGGTATTACGGTGGGCATACTAGTCGGCTGGAGCAGAAAGTGGAGTTATTGGGTAAATCCACTGATCAAACTGGTCGGCCCCATACCCTCGACCGCTTGGGTCCCCATTGCGCTTGTTTCATTTCCTACATCGTTCCATGCAAGCGTATTCCTTATCGCATTGGCAGTGTGGTTCCCGACGACTGTTCTTACAAGCTCGGGCATATCAAATGTCAAAAACGCATATTTCGAGGTTTCAAGCACGCTGGGCGCGAATACGCTGCAAAAGGTTTTCAGGATTGCGCTCCCTGATGCGATGCCGAGCATTTTTATCGGTGTTTTCAATGGGACCTGTTCTTCCTTTCTTACGCTTATGACTGCCGAGATGCTGGGGGTCAAATTCGGGATCGGCTGGTATATCAACTGGCAGAGGGAAATGCTTTCGTATGCGAATGTTTATGCCGGGTTGATCGTAATAGCCGTAACATTTTCCCTTATCATCACGTTCATGTTCAGGATTCGCGACCGGGTCCTGGGCTGGCAGAAGGGGGTCATAAAATGGTAGAACAGAAGACAGGCCATATCAGGGCTGAAAGCCTGAAAAAAATTTTTAAGCAGCCGGACGGGCAGGTTGTTGAAGCGTTGAATGACGTTAATGTGGATATCAAACCGGGAGAGTTCATTTCGCTCATTGGACCATCCGGGTGTGGAAAATCGACATTTCTGAGGCTTCTGGCCGGTCTGATCCAGCCGGATGACGGACAATTCACCCTCGACGACACCGCTATTACTAAGCCGAGCTGCGAACGCGGACTTGTTTTCCAGGATCCGACCCTTTTCCCGTGGCTGACGGTGTATGAGAATGTTGCATTCGGACTCAAAATCAGAAACATCTACAAGGGAAAGAAGCCGGAAGTTTCCGAATTCATCAGGCTCGTCGGATTGAACGGCTTTGAAAAGGCGTACCCGCACCAGCTTTCGGGCGGGATGGCGCAAAGGGCTTCACTGGCCAGGGCGCTTGTAAACCATCCCAAGGTGTTGCTGCTGGATGAACCGTTTGGCGCCCTCGATGCTTTTACCCGGATGAATATGCAGGATGAACTCATCAAAATCTGGCAAAAGCGCGGGACCACCATGGTCATGGTGACCCATGACGTGGATGAGGCGATCTATCTGAGCGACAGGATCATAGTAATGACGTCGAGGCCAGCCAGGATCGAAAGCATTATTGATGTAAAAATGGGACGTCCGCGTGAAAGGGACCTTCCCGACTTTCTCTACCTGCGTTCGAAGATCCTGCAGATTCTCGATTTTGCAGGAAAGAAAGAGGAGCTCCAGTATTATTTGTAATCTGTAAACTGTGATATCCGTCTGCTGTGCGAGCTGCTTCAGAAATAGCGGCCGGTATGACAGGCGTGATCTGTAAAGGAGGATTTTATGTTAAAGAAAAAAGGCAACCTTATACACTTATTATCCCTGCTTATTGCGGTCGCAATGGTATCAGTGGGACTTACCGCCTGCTCATCGGAGACTCCTGCCGGGAATTCGGTATCTGAAGCGTCTGCGCCCAATGCGTCCGCATCCGGTACGTCCGCACCGGGACCATCCGCATCGGGACCGTCTGCCGCCGGAACGCCCCAATCAGCTCAAGGCGGCACTTCTGCCGGCGAAGATAAATTCGTATTGAGGATAGGCTACGGAGGCAATTTATGCGAAGCGCCGCTCCATATGGCGGTCGAAAAGGGATTCTTTGAGGAGGAAGGGCTGAAGGTCGACCTAATAAAGCTTGCCCCCGGCACGGTTTTCGATTCTGTAACGGCGGACAAGATCGACGCCGGATTCAGCCTGCTTGCAAGCATGATCCAGCCTCTGTCCAACGGTCTTCCCGTTAAAATAACCACAGGGCTCCATACGGGCTGCGACAAGGTGCTGGCCAAAAAGGACTCCGGGCTGGAAAAACCCGCGGATTTCAAAGGTAAGAAAATAGGTGTGCCAAGCATGTCCAGCAGTCCGATCATATTTACAAAAAGGGTGCTGGCTGATAACGGCATAGGTATCAGTGTAGAGAAATCCGAGGTCGAATTTGTAGTCTACAGTACGAGCGATCTGCCTATAGCGTTGCAGAACGGCGCCGTCGACGCAATTGCGATGAACGATCCCACCGCTACTATTGCGGCAAATGAGTATGATCTGAATATCGTATTCGACTCGGCTCTGGATAAGCCCTACAGCGAACAATACTGCTGCTCCGCGTTCGTACGTAACAACATACTGAAGGACCACCAGGATGCCGCTCTGAAATACACGCGCGCAATGCAGAAGGCAAGCGCCTGGGTACAGAAAAATCAGGACGAGACCGCAAGGATTCAGGTCGAAAATAAATGGGTTGCCGGCGATGCCGAAGTAAATGCAAAGATACTGAAGACTTATAACTACATACCTTCGGTAAGCGGCGCTTATGAAGCGTTCGGCATTACCGCCAAACAGATACAGGCGGTTGGTATGCTAGACAAGGACGTAGATACTGAAGCGCTCCAGAAAAATAGTTTCATAACTTTGGATGGAATACCGGAAGAGTTCAAATGAATGATCAGCCTGGAATAGAGGTGAAATGAATGAGTGGCAGCTGGCGCGCGGCAATAGCAAGTCTTGACGGAAAGGTCGTCAATGAGCATTTTGGAAGGGCGAGAGAATTCCTGATCGTAGATATCAAATCCGACGGCTCCTACGAGTTTGTTGAAAAGCGCAGCGTTACGCCCCTGTGCAGCGGCGGCGAGCATACGGAGCAGGCGCTCCTGTCGGTTATAAGCATCCTGCAGGATTGTACTGCCATACTTGTTTCACGTATCGGCATCGCAGCCGAAAGGGCGTTGAAAATACATAATATAGCAGTGTTCGAATATTCGGATTATATTGACGAAGCTATCGGGAAAATAGCCGGGTATTTTGCAAGAACCAAATATTCTGGTACGGAGGTTTAACAACAATGACAAAGCATGCAACACAGATCGCGATATACGGAAAGGGAGGGATCGGCAAATCTACTACGACCTCGAATCTGACCGCCGCGCTTTCAAAGCGCGGATACAAGGTAATGCAGTTCGGATGCGACCCGAAAAGCGATTCGACGAATACGCTCCGCAACGGGACCTATATACCGACCGTACTCGATACCCTGCGGGAGAAAAGCTCGGTAAATGCCCACGAAGTTATATTTGAAGGCTTCAATGGAGTATACTGCGTTGAAGCCGGCGGCCCCGCTCCCGGGGTAGGCTGCGCCGGACGAGGAATCATTACTACGGTGGAACTGTTCAAGCAGCAACGTATTTTTGAGGAGCTCGACCTCGACTATGTTATTTATGATGTGCTGGGAGATGTCGTTTGCGGCGGGTTTGCCGTTCCAATCCGCGAGGGGATAGCGGAGCATGTTTTTACTGTTTCGTCTGCGGATTTTATGGCGGTATATGCCGCAAACAATCTTTTCAAGGGAATAAAAAAGTATTCCAATGCAGGGGGCGCCCTGCTTGGAGGCGTCATAGCAAATTCTATAAACGCTCCGTACGCCAGGGAAATCATCGATGACTTTGTTGTACAGACAAAAACTCAAGTCGTGGAATATGTACCGCGCTCTGTAACAGTGACACAGTGCGAGCTTCAGGGAAAAACTACTATCGAGGCGGCGCCTGACTCAGCGCAGGCCAAGGTCTATTTCAGTCTTGCGGACAAGATCGCCGGCCATACGGAATCCAAAACTCCCGAACCTCTCGGGGTACAAGAACTAAGGAACTGGGCTTCGAAATGGGGAGATTACCTTCTGGCACTCGAGACCGGCAGCATACGGCCTGAGATGTCGGGCAACCTGTAAAAAGAGGTATCCGCTTACCTCATAAATAGAATATCATGTAACCTGTTTAGGCTTCCGATACAGGCAAAATAAAAAGGCCGCTGCCCCTTTGACGGACAGCGGTTTTCGTTTGCATGTATATTTGCTTATAGGAACTTCTATCTTTCGAGGCTCTCAAAAAGTGGGGTAGAGAGATAGCGTTCGCCGGTGTCCGGAAGAAGCGCGACAACGATTTTACCCTCAAATTCGGGACGCCTGGCGATCTGTGTCCCTGCAAAAGCAGCCGCGCCCGAGGAGATCCCGACGAGCAGCCCTTCCGTCCTTGCCAGAGCCTGAGCCGTTCCGTAGGCATCTTCCGTCCGGACCTTGTATATCTCATCCAGAATGGCAGAGTTCAATACCGAAGGTACGAAGCCGGCGCCAATACCCTGTATTTTATGAGGACCCGGCGCATTGCCCGAAAGAACGGCGGAATCATACGGCTCGACGGCAATTATTTTTATTGCCGGGTTTTTGGCCTTTAAAGCTTCACCCACACCTGTGATTGTGCCTCCCGTGCCGACACCTGCCACAAAAGCTGCGATTTTTCCGTCCGTATCGCGCCAGATTTCCTCGGCGGTCGTCTCCCTATGTATCTGCGGATTCGAAGGATTATTGAACTGCTGAGGGATAAATGAATTTGGTATCTGGGCCGAAAGCTCCTCTGCTTTTCGGATTGCCCCCTTCATTCCGTCCTTTCCGGGTGTGAGTACCAGCTCGGCATTTAGTGCTTTAAGCAGCTGCCGTCTTTCATTGCTCATTGTATCGGGCATCGTGAGTATCAGCCGGTATCCCTTCGACGCCGCCACGAATGCCAGGCCGATACCAGTATTGCCGCTTGTCGGTTCTATGATGACGGTTTGCTTGTTTATAACGCCCCGTTTTTCGGCATCGTTTATCATTGAGAAGGCGATCCTGTCCTTAACGCTTCCCAGGGGATTGAAGTACTCGAGTTTTGCCACAAGGCGGCCTTTTACTCCTGTCTCGATGTTATAGTCGGTCAATTCGAGTAAAGGGGTATTCCCAATCAATTCTGTGAGTTTACGTGAAATTTCTGGCATATTAAACCTCCTAATACGATATGATTACTATGAATTCTATTAATTGAATTATATTTTAAAAATGAGGCTTTGTCAATCTTAAACATTATTATCTATATATGTCTACTGTAATTAATCGTAAAATATTTGTACAATCATTCATATTTGTTTCGGCGTGTGGAGATTATAGAATAAGCCGGGTGTGTCTGAACCGATTATTGACAAGCCCGATGAGGATAATGCCGGAACGGGGAGGTGAAACGAGTGGAGCAAAAAAACCTCACACTCCATGAAACCATGGAGATACACGAAATGCTGAATTTTAAGACTATCTGCATGACAATGTCCAAGCTTGCGCAGGGAGTGGTATTTGACCAGGAGCTGAAAAATCTTCTCAATCAGGATACCCAGCAGTCTATAAAAGATGTCGAAACACTCCAGGGGCTGCTTGTTGAAACGCAGCCGAATTAGCGCATTAAACGGAGGAGAAGGCAAATGAACTTTGAGAAAAAGCCCATAAACGAATTGAAGAAACCGATGAACGATGATTACCTTGAGATCAAAAATGCAAGCGGAATGCCCGCCATGGTGGATTCGACAATCGCCTTGAGCTTTATGCTGAACGTAAAAAGCGGTATAAGAAATTGCGCGATCGCCCTGACCGAAATCGAGGATAAAAGGGCGAGGGATGCCATTAAAGGGATGCTTAACAGAGGAATCGATATGCATACGCAGATTTCGGAGCTTATGATGACGAAAGGCTGGTTCTACCCGTATGAGGTGAAGGAACAGTTCGGGATCGACCAAATGGCGGCTCGGGCTGCCGCGCAGATCGCGAACCTGGAGCTTTTCCCGGGCGATACGAGCAGGCTCGGCATGTTTACGACGCCCAACTATTGATCAGGAGGTATAAAAATGAGAGCTGTAACATTCCAGGGTATAAAAAACGTAGAAGTGAAGGATGTTGGCGATCCGACAATACATAAGCCGGACGATATCATCGTTAAGATTACGACCACAGCCATATGCGGTTCCGACCTGCATCTTATACACGACATGATCCCAAATCTTCCGAAGGATTATATAATCGGGCACGAACCGATGGGAATCGTCGAGGAGGCCGGGCCTGACGTAACGAAGGTCAAAAAGGGAGATAGAGTCATAATTCCGTTCAATGTGAGCTGCGGCGAGTGTTATTACTGCAAGCACGACCTCACGAGCCAATGTGACAATTCCAACCCTCACGGCGGAATGGGCGGATTTTTCGGCTACTCCGAAACGACCGGCGGTTATCCGGGCGGACAGGCTGAATATATGAGAGTTCCCTACGGGAATTTCACACCGTTCAAGATACCGGAAAACAGTGAGATAGAAGATGAAAAGCTCGTGCTGCTGGCCGACGCCATGGGAACGGCCTACTGGAGCGTGGAAAACGCCGGAGTTAAAAACGGCGACACTGTGGTCGTACTGGGCTGCGGGCCTGTCGGGCTGCTGGCGCAGAAATTCTGCTGGATGATGGGGGCAAAGAGGGTCATCGCAGTAGACTATATGGATTACCGGCTTGAACATGCAAAGAAATATAACAACGTTGAGACAGTAAATTTCGAGGAGCACCAGAACACCGGAGAATACCTCAAGGAAATCACGAAGGGCGGAGCGGACGTAGTGATCGACTGTGTGGGCATGGACGGCAAGATGACGCCGATGGAATTCCTTGCAAGCGGGCTGAAGCTGCAGGGAGGGGCGCTAGGCGGAATGGTGATCGCGAGCCAGGCTGTCCGTAAGGGCGGCATGATCCAGGTGACCGGCGTTTATGGCGCTCGGTACAACGGTTTTCCGCTCGGGGACCTGATGAACCGCAATATAAACATCAGGATGGGACAGGCGCCGGTTATCCCATACATGCCGCGGCTATACCAGATGATGGCTGAGAAGAAGGTCGACCCCAGCGATATCATAACTCACAATTTGCCGCTCGAGGAGGCCAAACACGGGTACGAGGTTTTCGACACCAAAACGGAGGGCTGCATAAAGGTAGTAATGCATCCCGGCCTTCACTGACCTGTTATATTTATATGAAATTTCAAGGTAAACGGCAGGATATGCCGGATTATTGCAAAATTAGCCGGCAGGAGCTGAAAATACCTGAAAAACTATAGGAGGCGGATAATATGGATAAGGCAAGGAGACTGGCTCCTCATGAAAGCTTTGAGCTTCATGAGCTGCTGACCGTCAAAAATATATGCGCTACCAAATCATCGGAAATGGCGAACCTCGTCAAGGATGAGGAACTGAAAGGGCTGATGCAGAATGATTTTACAGCATCGCAGGAGCATATCAGGGAACTCAGGGGTCTGCTGAAGATGTCGGAGTTTACGGATACTGGTGCTTTACGGGATGCGGGCGGCGGCGATCCCACGGGCACTGCACATTGAATACGGTCGTATAGGATATGTATATTCATGAGGCACGGGTGTATAATTCGCCCGGCTCTGGTTACTATTGTGAGAAGGAGACATTATGGCTGGTATCATACAAAACTTAATGGGCATGGGGGATATTACGGAACAGGTCATTGCAACGGATTTTCTTATCTCTGCGAAGGCAGGGGTCAGGAATTATGCAATGGCAATTTCGGAAGCGGTGACTCCCGAGGTTAAGGAAGTTCTGCGCAGGCACCTGAATGACGCAATAGAGACGCATGAAAAAATAACGTGGTATATGATAAAGAGGGGCTACTATCATACGGATGACTTCAGTGCACAGTTGCGAGTGGACTTTAAGGCAGCCGATACCGTTCTGGATATGCAATAGCGGTCAGCCCGAATCCGGCGGTAATACAGGCATGATCTCATCGGAGCCGGCCTGATCACAACTCAGCCAACCGGCGCAACCTGGCGGCGGCTTTACCGGCGGGTAACCGAGTCTATTGCTCTCTCAAGCTGCTGCAGGGCTTTTTCCAATATGGCCCGCGGACAGGCAATATTGATCCTTTGGAAGCCTTCGCCACCCTCTCCGAATATGCTGCCGGCGTCGAGCCACAGGCCGGCCTTGTTCGTGATAAGGTCTTCGAGCCCCTCGTGGTCCAGACCCAGACTGTTGAAATCGAGCCATACAAGGTAAGTTCCTTCGGGCTCTACAAGTTTTACCCGGGGGATCCTGCTTTCGAGGAATTCACGTATAAAACCCAGGTTTCCATACAGGTACGACCTAAGCTCGGCGAGCCATTCATGACCGCCTGTGTAGGCGGCCTTGCAGGCTGTCATTCCCATTACGTTAAGCTGGCTGTAGCCGCTCCTGATAAGCTCCTGCCTGATCTTCCGGCGTTTGCTTCCGTCCGGGATAAATATGTTGGATATCTGCAAACCTGCCAGGTTGAAGGTTTTTGTAGGAGCAGTACAGGTTATTGTCATTTCTTCGAATTCTGGCCTGATATTTGCGAAAACAAGGTGTTTGTGGCCCGGGTAGACGAAATCGGAATGTATTTCGTCGGATATCACTACGACGCTGTGTTCACTGCATATA
>JAEYOM010000166.1 GCA_023411715.1 Bacillota bacterium
ATTGGAAACTGCAAGTCTAATATTTCGTGCCGGCAAACACAAGCCATATAAAAATGTAAAGGACTGATCCATATGAAAAGGAAAATGGCATTATTATTGACAATAGTTTTCATATTTACGCTTGCTCTGCCCTTAAGCGGTTTTGCCGCTGTGGATAAGGAGCTCGAAAACGCGATAAAGATCGCCAAAACAAAATTTGCAATACCGGACGACTATTCGTTCGAATCAAATATCAGTACAAGCGGTGAAAAGAAGATATACCGACTGAGTTGGAGCAGCAAGGACAAGATGAGCCCTGCCAGCATCAATGCAACGATAGATGAAGACGGTATGGTGACTGATTACAGCAAGTACACGCGGGATGACTATAAACAGGCGAACAGGCTGCCCAAGCTCAGCAAGCAGGATGCAATGGCAAAAGCGGGGCAATATATCGAAACCATAGCGCCCGGCCTTATGAAGCAGCTCAGGTATGAAGATTCCAGCCAGAACAGCATCATGGATTCCGACTATTATATGAGTTATTACAGGATCGTGAACGGTATCCCGTTTTATAACGACAGGGTCACAGTCAACATAAACCGCGATACGGGCGCGCTCCGGAATTATTCGCGCCAGTGGACCGAAATAGCATCCTTTCCTTCGGCTGCGGGCGCCATATCGCTTAACGGTGCGCAGAAAGCCTATGCTGAGAATCTCGGGCTTCGCCTGATATACAAATATGCCACGGTCGATAATGTCCTGAACACTTATCTTGCGTACGCTCCTATTTATGATAACAGCAGCTATGGTATCGATGCATTCACCGGAGAAAAACGACGTATGTCCTCCGATATTGTTTTTACATTCAACGATTCGATAACCATGGCCAGGCAAAAAGCCAACGTAGAAGCTGCGGCAGGCGTACAACTGAGCCCTGAGGAGATCAAGGCGGTGGAAGATGCCTCCAAGCTGATATCGCAGGAGGATGCCGAGAGAATTGCACGCAGTTGCGAATTTCTCAAACTCACCGATAGCTTCAAGCTGCAGAGTTACTACTTCAACAGCAGCTGGCCGGACAGGACACAATATTCCTGGTCCCTGTATTTTACAAAGCCTGACGACGACAAGAATGCGTATACTGATTATGTCAATGTAATGATAGATGCGAAGACCGGAGTCATTACCGGGTTCAACAGAGGAACCCCTGTAAATCCGGTATCCAAGCCTGTCAATAATGTGACGAAGGCAAAGGCCGATACGGATGCATTCATAAACAAGTATTACCCGCAATATGTGAAGCAGATCGAATATGACAAACTGACCTCCGAAAGTAATATACCGGGCTCGGACCAAAACACCAACTACAGTTTTGTTTATTATAGGATGGCAAACGGAATACCGTTCCCGGACAACGGAATCAATATCAGCTATGACAATACGAACGGAATGATCAATGGCTTCAGTATAAACTGGTTCAATACCAGCTTCCCGAATAATAAGGTCATAGGTATCGATGCGGCTTCAGAAAAACTATTTGATAAGGTAGGTCTCGAACAGCAGTACAGGCTGGATTATACGGTCAGTAATGCCAAGATACTTCCGGCTGCTTCTCCCGAGAACGCCAAAGCCGTGCTGGTCTATGTGCTTAAAAACAGCAAACCTCAGCTCATTTCTGCAACCGACGGAGCGCTGCTCAACGCCGACGGCTCCGAATATAAGGAACCGGTTAAAGTCAGCTATACGGATATAAAGGGCAATGCCGCTGAAAAACAGATCATGGTGCTTGCCGACAACGGTATATATCTTGAAGGCAGCCAGTTCAAGCCAAATGCCACTATCACGCAGCTGGACTTTCTGACACTGCTCTCGAAGACTCTGAGCTACTATGGACCGGTAATCACTCCGAAGAGTACGAGTCAGGATATCGATGAGCTGTATGTATTCCTTCAGCGCGAAGGTATTATCAAAGCCGGTGAAAAGGCTACCGCGGCCAATGTGACGAGGGAGGAAGCTGTAAAATACCTTGTAAGGGCATTGAAGTTCGACAAGGTGGCGGATATCAAGGGTATATTCAATATCAGCTTCAAGGACAAGGCGAGCATCAGCCCGAATCTGACCGGATATGTCTCTATTGCCGCAGGCCTCGGCATTGTCGGCAAGAGCGGCAATTTCAACCCTAAGGCAAAGATAACCAGAGGTGAAAGCGCAATAATGATATACAATTACCTGCAGTCGTAAAATAATAGGCGCCCTCCCCGTAAATCGGCTTAAATATCTTCTTTGACAGGAAGCACGCTGCTCACACTTTAGCGTGCTTCCTGTTTTTATCTATGAACAAAGGGGAATTGCTGCGCATTGTAATAACGACAATTGATTTCATCAATTGCGGCTTAATGTAGCTTATATTCTGGCGCAATAAGCTTTACTGCTGCAATATGAAATGACCTTTCGACCTTATACCGCCGATCCCCTTGGTACCCGATTGTGTCAGTCTCGCTATCTGATCAGGCGAAACATAGTATCTGGAATCAGTCAGTGCCATACGGTCTCCCACTTTTGCCGGATCGAGCGCATGAATCAGGATCCTGCCCGGAGAGCTCGCAAAGTTCGCTCCGGCATCCATTATCCCTTCGAAATAGGACTGGCACGCTCCTGAGAATACACACAGCTTGTCATAGCTTGGCTCGAATTTTCTGGCTTCCTGCGCTGTCTGGATGAAGTAGCGGGAATTGCGGTAACTATCCAGCGAATTCATTTTGACAGCATCCTTTTTTAAACCGTCATGCCCTGTCGCCACAAGGATATCAGCCTTTGTAGCTGTAAGCAGCGACCTTATGCGCCCCGGCTGATCGCTCTCCGGGATCACACGGCCAACTGCCCTTATTTTGGCATCTTCATAATATTTCATGCACATTTCCATGAATTCGGAACTCGAATCAACATGCAGGATCGTGCCCGATCTTCCCCTCACCCTCCGGAATATGGACAACGGAGAAGAACTCCGTGACATGTGGTGCATACCTTCTGTCGAAAGCCTGCTCTTTAGTTCCCTGTCTACCTCCTCGGGACTTTTCCATTCCAGGTCGCCCTCTTCGGAATCGGCCAGAATACGGTACAGCATCCCCTTCAATAAATAAGTTTTTTTACCGCTGTACCTGTTGCTTGTTATTTCTGATATTTTGAAATGGATATCGCCACCATAGGACTTTCTTGTAACCACATCACCTATTTTTAAAGCTTCCATATGACCACCCTTCAATTTACATAACTTAACATTACATAATATGAAGGGTGACGCAGGTTGGGAACAAAAGGTATGTCAGCGACATAAAAAAAGAACTCTGCCGGTATTGAGTTCTTTTAGAAAGCTGTCAGGACTATCAGCCAAAAATCTGGTCAATCTGTCTATTCTGTCCGGACTGTCCAACCTGTCCAATCTGGCCGGACTCAGGAATATCGGCAAAGTGCCGCCTGTAATATCTTAAGCGCCGTCGATAGAATTATAAGGCAATCATGGCTTGAAAAAAAATTATTATATATGGTTCCGCGGTTCTTCAAGCATTCTCGTGCTTCCTTGCTTCCGCAATAATCTTTTCCGCTGTATCCTCGACGGAGAGCGCTGTAGTATCGAGTATCAGATCGTAATTTTTCGGGTCCGAGCAATCGACTCCGTACTTTGCTGTATAGCGGAGATTCTCGCTCTTTTTTCGCTCAAGCAGGCTGTGCCTGGCCGCATCGGGACTGAGGTATGTTTCTACGACGCCCCTCCGGTCTTTCATTATCCTTCGCGCAGCTTCGTCGAGCTCGACAGTCATGTACACCTTGAACGTATCCGGAACAAAATGCCAGGCCATCCTAGAGTCTAGCGCCATATCCTCGTCGCGCCTGCCTATCAATGCAAGCTCCGTATCGATCTCCTCGTCGATCTTGGGGTGGGATTCCATGTATTTGTTAAATGCAAGCACATCCATACCGTACTTCCGGGCCAATGAACGCTGTATCTGCCCGATGGAATATATATTCAGGCCGTACTTCTCCTTTAGGTAACGGCAAACGGCCGACTTACCGCTTCCCAGGTCACCTGTGATGGAGATCTTTATACGTTTGCCTGCTTCATTCATTTCACGCACTCCTTTATTGATTCAATACTCAAATTATCTTATAGAGATTATAACAAATATGATACCTTCTTTACCACATTCAAATCAATATTTATCGTGCCTTATTATGTTTTGAAATTGTGGGCATAATCAGATATACATGGAATTACTTCGAGCAGGAGATATAAAAATGCATTGTTATAACATTATGTCGCTGATATTGAACAACAGGATTCGGAATGCCGTTAAACTCCAGGATGTCCTGACTGAGTCCGGCTGCATGATAAAAATGAGGCTGGGCCTGCATGAAGCAGAGGAAGACTGTGAAAACGAGGGGCTTATCATACTGAAGCTTGCCGGTACGGATGAGGAAATAGCAGCACTGGAAACGAAACTCAACGGTGTCGAAGGAGTCAAGGCAAAAAATATGCAGATCTGTTCGGACTGGTAAGAGAGGTATTTGCCCCTCTTTTTCGCCGTATCTTAAAACTATTTCATCCTATGCACGCGTTATACAATAGTGCTGGATCGCTTCATTGTAGTAGGCTGCAAGTCCCGGAGCAAATTTGTCGTAGTATGCCGTGAACCTCTCGTCGGCAATATACATGCTTCCAAGGCCCGAATACATTTCGAGTGAACAGGGGTAGAAATATTTGCTCATATGCGCCCGCATCTTGTCGCAGACTGCCATCATGCGGGGATCGTCGCAAGGGACGCCCGAGGTATGGCAAGCTATCATTTCCATCAGGTTCTCCTCACTTTCGGCGTTGATCCTTTCCCAATCCGCCTTCGAATACTTCGAGGTCCGCTCTTTGGATATCCTGTAAGCTTGCGAGCTGCCCCACCTTTGCTTGACTTCGTCCTCATACTGCTTTTGCTCTTCCATCATCTTGTCGTAATCGAATGCCTTGAACATCTCGTTTTTATTCATCTTTTTACCTCCTTCCAGATTACACAAAGTCTCTTTTGCAAGTTCCGTGAGATTTAAATACCGCTCTGCGCGTTTTTCAAGAAAGCGGATCTGCATTTTTAGAACGTCCTTCCTGTCGAAGGCCGGGTCTTTTAGCAGTTGGCCGATTTTATCCAGCGTAAAGTCCAGTTCCCTGAAGAACAGTATCTGCTGCAGCCTCTCCATATCTTCGTCGGAATAGAGCCTATATCCCGCTTCGGTTCTGCCGGACGGGACGAGCAGGCCGATCCTGTCGTAATACCTCAGCGTCCTGAGTGTTACGCCGGCTGTCTGAGCGATTTTGTTTATCGTATATGACATGTTCTCACCTCACAGTCATCATAAACCATGACGTTACGTCAATGTCAAGCAAATATTATCAGAAACTTTTGGGAACTCCGTCAGTAATATGCTACAATATTCAAAGAACGTATGACGTACTCTAATATTAAGAATATTAAAGAGTAAAACGAGGTGGTTTACATGAAAAGAGACATAAAGACATTGTTATCTGAAATGACTCTGGAGGAAAAGGCGAGTCTTTGCTCAGGCCTGGATTCCTGGCATACAAAGCCCGTAGAAAGACTGGGGATACCGTCGATCATGATGTCGGACGGTCCTCATGGATTGAGGAAACAGGTGCAGGAAGAAGATAATTCAGCCAGCACGAGCGAACCAGCGACCTGTTTCCCGACGGGTGCGGCACTTGCCAGTTCATGGGACCGCGGCCTGATCGGGGAGGTAGGTACCGCTCTTGGCGAGGAGTGCAGGAAGGAAGAAGTATCGATCATTCTCGGACCTGCCGCCAATATCAAACGTTCTCCTCTGTGCGGCAGGAATTTTGAATATCTGTCCGAGGATCCGTATCTTTCTTCTGAAATGGCAGCCGCACATATCAAAGGTGTACAGAGCCAGGGGGTGGGTACTTCCCTGAAGCATTTTGCCGCAAACAACCAGGAGACGAGGCGTCTTCTTATCGATGCAGTGATCGACGAAAGGACTTTGAGGGAAATATACTTAACAAGCTTTGAGGAGGCTGTCAGGCAGGAGCCCTGGACCGTGATGTGCGCTTACAACAAGCTGAACGGCGAGTACTGTTCCGAGAATAAATATCTGCTTACCGATATCTTACGGCAGGAATGGGGATTTAAAGGTATCGTAATGTCCGACTGGGGAGCTGTAAATGACAGGCCGTCAGGTCTTGCCGCCGGTCTGGAACTCGAAATGCCCACAAGCGGCGGAAGAGGCGACGCAAAAATAGTGCAGGCTGTCAGAAGCGGAAAGCTGCCTGAAAGCGCTCTGGATAATGCGGTGAGTAAGCTGCTTGAACTGATATTTAATGCGGTGGATAATCAAAAAGGATCTGTCAACTGCGATATGAAGGCTCATAACAAGCTTGCCCGCAAGGTTGCGGGCGAATGCAGCGTGCTTCTGAAGAACGACGGCGATATCCTGCCGCTGAAGAAAAAAGGCAGGTTAGCTATTATTGGAGCCTTTGCCATCAACCCGAGATATCAGGGCGGAGGCAGCTCGCATGTCAACCCGGCTGAACTTGACTGCGCCTACGAAGAAATTTTGAAAAAGGCGGGCGAGGATCTGGATATAATTTACGCGGCCGGTTACAGGGAAGATGCGGTAAGCGGGATTTTCAGCAAAACGCCGTTGACGTCGGTAAGCGACTTAGCCGATCCGATACTTATGGACGAAGCTGTCGAAGCGGCTCGAAAGGCCGACGCCGCAGTGATCTTTGCAGGATTGCCTGAAAATTATGAATCGGAAAGCTTCGACAGAAGGCACATGAGGATGCCGGATGGACATAACCAGCTGATCGAGGCTGTAGCGGCAGTTCAGAAAAATGTAGTGGTAGTGCTGAACAACGGGGCGCCTGTCGAAATGCCATGGATAGGCGAAGTCAAGGCCGTCCTGGAGATGTACCTCGGCGGACAGTCCAGCGGAGGCGCTGCCGCGGACCTGCTTTTCGGCGATATCAATCCGTCGGGCAAACTTGCTGAAACGTTCCCGAAAAAGCTCAGTGACAACCCGTCATGGCTCAATTTCCCGGGTGATACCAGGAAGGTCGAATACCGCGAAGGCCTATTCGTAGGATACAGATATTACGACGCTGCGGAGGCGGAGCCCTTGTTCCCGTTCGGGCATGGGCTGTCCTATACGAAATTCGATTATCTTTCAATATCGGTCGATAGGGATGAATTAAACGATACCGATGAGCTCAAAGTAACAGTCAGGGTCAGGAACAGCGGCAAACTGCCCGGTAAAGAGATCGTCCAGCTATACGTAAGTGATAAGGAAAGCAGTGTGATCCGTCCCCAAAAGGAATTGAAGGGTTTTGAAAAGATCGGGATTGAGCCGGGAGAAGAGAAAACTGTAACATTTACTCTGGGTAAGAGGGCATTTGCTTATTATAATACCGAAATCAGGGATTGGTACGTTGAAAGCGGCGAATTCGATATCATGGCCGGACCTTCCTCGGAAACCATGCCGCTGAAAGCGACAGTCCGCGTCAATTCTACCATGCCTCTGCGCAAGGTGTTCACATGGAATTCCACACCGTTTGAAATAATGGCTGTCCCGGAAGGCAAAGCTTTTCTGACGCCGCTGTTCAAGTCCATGGGAAAAGGCGGGGATGATCCGGGCGATCTGGACGAAATTGGTGCCGGAGAGGAAAACATGCTGAGGGAAATGCCACTGCGAAGCTTTGTTACTTTCTTCCCGGACGTCTTTACCGAAGAGAAGCTGCAGCCGCTGCTTAACAAGCTTAATGAGCAATAATGTACATATACAATGTTCTGAACATGAAAAGCCACGGAAACCGTATGGACTCCGTGGCTTTTCAGCGCTTACCGGTTGTATCTTGCAGTGTTTATTTTCCTCCTGAAATGTAGACAATACAAACGAGATATAATCTACTGTGAGTGGATTCGAGGTGCATCAGATGCGAAGCAGAAAATTTGGCGGCAATGGACCGGTGCGCAGCAGTGTAAAAACTCGAGGCAATATTTTGGACGATTCAAGCCCTGAGGATAATATTGAAATTTCTAATAATCTCAGTGACAACCTGGGCATATTGCGGGAACAGTTCAAGGAATGTGATGACATAGTTTTTCAGGACCTGACCACCTCTGACGGCGTGCAGGCTTGTATGATCTATGTAAGCGGCCTTATCGACAATGATATGGTACAGCGGGATGTGCTTCCGGCACTTTTGGGTCTGAAGCGGGCTAAATTGAGTGCCCTTGAGGGAACAAACCTTTTTCCGTCGGTCAGGTTTATAAGGGAATATATCCATGAGAAGGTTATTGATAATATTTTAATGAATTATACGGTCATTTTGATTGACGGTATCAATTTTGCGCTGTGCTTTGAAATGGGGAACATTGAATCCAGGAATTATGAAGAGCCTGAAGTCGAAAGGATACTGAAGGGACAGCACGACGGTTTTGTCGAGGCCATTCCCAGGAATATTGCGCTTATGAGGAGAAAGATCGCCTCTTCAAAGCTTAAGGTAAGGACGTACATGCTGGGGAAGAGAAGCAAGGGCAAAGTTGCGATGTTATATATAGAGGATATCGCTAACCCTGAAATCGTTGAACAGGTCGAACAGAGGATCAAAAATATTGAGATCGATTATATAAATGGCGCCGGAATGATAGAACAGATCACGGCAGACAACCCTTACTCGCTGTTTCCGCAGTATCATTCGACGGAGCGCGCCGACAAAGCCGTAGCCAACCTGATGGAGGGACGTATCGTCATACTTGTCGACCATACGCCGGTGTCTCTTATTGTGCCGGTGAATTATTTCCAATTTTTCCAAACGCCAGAGGATTATAATATTAATTTCATATTCGGATCCTTTTTGAGGATTCTCCGTTTTGCAGGGTCTTCAGCGGCGATCCTTATACCCGCGTTTTATATCGCACTGCTGACATACCATTATCAGGCTGTACCTTTGAATCTTCTGGTACCTCTTGCGGAATCGCGGGCAAGGGTTCCTTTTCCCCCGATCATAGAGGCGCTGATCATGGAGCTTGCTTTCGAGCTGCTGCGTGAAGCGAGCATCCGGCTTCCGAAGGGACTGGGTCCAACAGTCGGTATAGTAGGGGGTCTTGCTCTGGGGCAGACAGCTATCGATGCGGGACTTGTGAGCAATGTCATGGTGGTGCTTGTCGGGTTGACCGCCATAGCCACATTTGTTGTACCTCATTATGATATGGGGCTTTTTTTCCGTATGAGCCGGTTTATTGCAATGATCAATGCCGCAATATTTGGTGTGCCGGGTATTATGATCTTCTCACTTTTCACACTCGCGCATCTGGTCACTCTTGAATCATGCGGACAGCCATATTTTCAGCCGCTTGCGCCATTCAACCTGACTGGTTTCATGGATACTTTTATCAGGATGCCTATGAGAAAGCTCTACAAACGGCCTGATGTGGCTCTCCCAAAGGATATTACCAGAGGAAGGGGCAATACCGGTGAGGAACAGCGCTGATGAAATCACTGCCCGGCAGGCCGTAATGCTGGTCGTGGCTGTACAGATCGGTATCGGAATACTGACATTACCTTCAGAAGTGGCCGAGTCTGCGGGACATGACGGTTGGATATCAGTCCTGTTTGGAGGTGTAGTGTTTTTTTTGGCAACTCTTGCTATCATTGCGCTGTGCAGCAGATTTGATGGCTGTTCGATCTTTGATATCAACAGGGCAATTTTCGGCAAATTTCTCTCCTATATCATCAACACTTTATTCCTGATTTATTTGATCGTCGCGGCCATAGCATCTCTGACTACACTTGTCGGCATTGTCGGTTCATGGTTCTTCAAATCCACACCGGCGTGGGTACTTGTTTCGTATATGAGCATACCGTCGGTTTATCTTGCATATAAAGGGCTTAAGGGGGTATGCAGATTCAATTTCCTATTGGTTACCCTAATTCCGTTATTACTCTCTCTCGTTATTTTTAACTTAAAATATTTTCAGATACACAAGCTTATGCCGGTCGGCATTCATGGGCTGCCCAGAATAGCCGGAGCATTTCCGCAGACTGCCCTGACCTACATGGGATTCGAAACGCTGTTGTTTGTTTTCCCGTATATAAAGGACAAACGGCATGTAATGAAGTATACCTCGGTAGGTTTTATCGCAATGATTTTTATTCTTACGATCTTTACCGCCGACAGCATAGCCGTTTTCGGTGAAGACATGCTGAAAAAGAGGCTCTCGTCTTTTGTCGGTTTTGCGAAGATGATATCCGTACCAGTGCTGGAAAGGATAGACCTTTATTATTTTGCGGCATGGATAGCTGCAATGGTCCTTTCTGTCAATGCTTACATGTTTTTAGCATACGACGCTGCCAGAACCGTATACGGAATAAAGTCGCGCAGGATCTGCCATACGGTCATATCTGCTGTAATAATAATAATATCGGTTTTTATGGCGAGAGATATCTATACCAATCTGATGCTCAATAAATATACCACATACGGTCTGCTCGCTTTCGGCGCGGCCTACCCTGTTTTGTTGCTGTTGATCGCATTGATAACCCGGAAAGGAGTAAAAAAAAGGAATGAAAAAAATTCATAGACTTCTGCCGGTGCTTTTAACGGCGGCTATACTTACCGGGTGCTGGGACCAGGATATATACGAAAAAATAGGTTTCACACTCAATATAGGAATAGACTTGGGCAATGATGGCATGACAAAATACACGTTTTCATACCCAAATATATCCCAAAGCACATCGACCGGCGGAGGCGGTGGAAACGGATCTGCCGGCCCGGCCGGGGCTGGTCCGAAAGTCAGCATACTTGAGACCGATCTCCTGCGTGCGGCGCGGGAACTTGAACGTATGTCATCGCCACTTAAGGTATCGGGAGGAAAGGTCCAGAGTTTCTTATTCGGCAAGGATTTTGCAATGAGCAGAGGCATTTCCGATTATTTGGAGTTGTATGAACGGGATCCGGAATCCTCTGCGCAGTCACGTATCTTCATAGTCGAAGGAACCGCAAGTGAATTGATCACTAAAGGGGCGCAGCTGAAAACCAACCCGAGGCTGGGCATTTACATTGATGAACTTGTGAAGCGTGATTCGGACGCAGGCTATTGTCCTTATACCAGTATAGTGGAATACGATATCAAGAATACGACTCCGGGCATATCTCCAATTGTTCCGATGATCAGGCTCAGCGGAGATAACATCGAGGTGGCCGGGACAGCCCTGATAGACCGCGATAAAATGTCAGGACAGCTCGATACAAGAGATACGACATGTCTTTTTCTTGCGATGGGCAAGAAAAAAAAGTCATATTTGCAGTTTGATCTGCCCAAAGATATAAAAAGTGAGAAAAAGAAAGGCTTCGCCTTTGTCAGAAAACTCAGGACGAGATCCAGTCTGCAGTTTAGAGACGGAAAACCGTCAATGACCTTTGATATCAGGCCTGATGTAATAATGGAGGAATATGGATGGGGCGAGTTGCTGGATAAGTCATATGAAAAAAAACTTGAAGCCAGTATGAACGAGAGTATAAAAACCTGCCTCGACGGTGTAATTAAAAAACTTAAGGAGGCCCAATGCGATGCTTTTGGCATAGGGGATAAAGTAAGGGCGCTTTACTATGACTACTGGATGTCGATAGGGGAGCTTGACGGATGGAAAAAGGTCTACTCCGGGATGGAGGTAACCTTTAACGTAAATTCGAAAATAGTAAGGTTCGGGGAGATCCAATAAACAGCGTTCAAAAAAGAGGAGCGAACAGACGTAAAAATGATCCGGCTATCTTTACCGATGCCTTTCCGTTCAGGCATTCCTCCAATGTGATCCCGCGGCTTGCCTTAAGTATCTCTTCGAAGTCCTTGTCCATATATTCTATTGCACTTGTACGGTACATAAGCACGGCGCACTCATGGTGAAAAAACAGGCTCCTGAAATCGAAGTTTATGGAACCGACGACCCCAAGCGCGTGATCGCAGACCAAGGTCTTGGAATGCATAAATCCGGGGGTGTATTCATACACCTTAATGCCATTCTCAATGAGCTGTCTGTAGAAGGTGCGAGTGATCAGATGGATGTTCCAGTTATCAGGTGTAAATGGTGTCACTATCTTTACGTCGATGCCGTTCTTTGCCGCAAGAAACAGCATTGCCAGTGTTTCCGCATCGGGTATGAAATAGGGAGTGCAGATGTGTATATACTCTCTGGCGCCGGCTATAAGGTTCAGGTATACATTTTCCCCCACAGGCTCCCTGTCTGCGGGGACGTCGGCATACGGCGCGACAAAACCCGGGGAAGTATCTGCTGAAACGCCGATTCTGCCGAATTCGGCTGCATATGATACAGCCGGGGATACGGCTCCGGGAAAAGTCCCGTTCGCGAAAGTTACGTCCGGTAAGGGGCCGTCGGCGGCCGCACCGTTCGCGAAAGTTGCGTCCGGTAAGGGGCTGTTGGGGACTGCACCACCTGAGTCCGTGCCGCCCTGGACTGCACCGCCCTGGTCCGCGCCACTCGCAGATATGCCGTCGGCTACCGCGCCGCCCTGGTCCGCGCCACTCGTGGATACGCCGTCGGGGACTGAACCGCCCTGGTTCGCGCCACTCGCGGATACGCCGTCGGGGACTGCACCGCCGGCGACCGGTTTTTCCGGAGCCTTGTCCGTTTCCTGCTTCGCCGGCTCAAGCGAGTCCCACAGGCTCTGGAACATACAGGTGAAGCTCTGTGCCGCGTCACCCTCCAGCATGATGGATGCGTCCTTCCAGTAGCGGAGCTTGCGATTTTTATTGATATACTCGTCTGCCAGGTTGATCCCGCCCGTGAAAGCAATGCGCCCGTCCACGACTGTTATTTTCCTGTGATCGCGCATATTTATGGCTGAGGAAAGCAGCGGCTCGAGGTGATTATAGACCCTGCACCGGATGCCGAGAGCCCTGATCTGCTCATCGTACTTATCCGGCAGCAGCCGCAGGCAGCCCATGTCATCGTAGATCAGCCGCACGTCTAAGCCCGCCCTTGCCTTCTCAGCCAGGATACCAAGTATTTCATTCCACATACTGCCTTCATGAAGTATGAAATACTCCATGAATATGGACTTTTCAGCAGATCTGAGCTTTTCCTTCAGACTTTTGAAAAAGCGTTCACCCGGGCTGAGATATTCCGCAACAGTATTCTCATAGACAGGAAAGTTATTGGTCAGGCAAAGATACCGAAACTGCATCGCAGCCGTTTCATTAAGCTCTCCGATCTTGCGCAGTACATTTATGTTTTCTTCCGCCAACGGTGCCAAAGCCGAATCCATCCGGGCTTTCTGTTCGGGCAGTCCCCTGATAGGCCTCCTTCGGGACAGGAGCAGGTACATGTAGCCTCCAAGGACCGGAAACAGCATTATCGGTATCACCAAAGCCAGCTTTACATCCGGATTCATTTCCTGATTGACGATAAAAAAAGCTGCAGCGGCGCTCAAAATAAAACTAAACACCCAGAAATAGGGGAAGCTGCGGTTAAATGCCGTAAGAAAGATTACGACCAGGGCAGCCTGAACTGCAAATACTGAAATCAGCAGGATCATCCGGAAAGTATATGTTTTATATTTACGACGGTTCCTTTTTTTCATTGATTTTGCTCCTTAGTCGGTTTCATTGTCACTAAAGGTTTTGCCGTGAGACTATTTTTTTTCAAAGTAATCTCTGTTATACACTTTGACCTATTGTAGAAAATATATATATCCGTACTTTCTATGGCGGGATGGTGAAATCGCCTGTTATAATTCAGATATGGGAATTAAATCGCATGATTTACTTGAATTTAATAAAATCCTTGATATGCTGTCCGTTCAGGCTGTTTCGGAAGGGACACGCATAAAAATAAAAGGACTGCTGCCTTATAAGGATAGAGGCGAAGCCGAACGGCATCTGAACGAAACTACCGAGGCCCGAAAGGTACTTGAATCGATCGGCACCCCCCCGCTTTCGTCCATGGAGGAGTTCGACAGAGCCATGTCGCTGATCGGCAAGGATACAATGCTGCTTCCGGAACAGCTTACGTCGGTGGCCCTGTTTCTTACGTCCTGCCGCCGTATGAAGCAGTATCTGAAACGCGGGGAATACTGTTCCGCTTATCTGTCTTCATTCGGCCTGTCGCTCGACCCGCTCGAACCCCTGGAACAGGAAATAGAGCGGTGTATACGCGTTGACTCGGTCGATGAGTGCGCATCTCCGGAACTTAAGGATATACACAGGCAGATCGGCATGGCAGGCGACCGCATACGACAGAAGCTTGATTCGATGCTGCGTTCTCATCCGGAATGGTTTATGGAGTCTTTTGTAATCCAGAGGAACGGCAGATACGTCCTTCCGGTGAAAAAGGAATTCCGCCGGATGGTGGAAGGTACTGTGATCGATACGTCACAGACCGGTTCCACAATTTTTATCGAGCCTTCATCCGTAAGGAAAGCTTATGATGAACTGAACGAGCTGATGATACAGGAAGAGAACGAGATACGCAGGATCCTTTATATGCTGACGGGACTGGTCGAGGATAATGTCCGCCCGATTCGCATCAATGCCGATGTTATGGGCACGCTTGATTTTCTTTTTGCCAAGGCGAAGCTGAGCGCTTCGATGCGTGCGCGCCCGCCTAGACTTACGGAAGAGCGCCGGATGGTCATCAATAACGGGAGGCATCCCCTATTGGCTCCCGAAACTGTCGTGCCGCTGAAATTTGCAATAGGAGACGGGATCAGTGCAGTCGTGATCACCGGGCCGAATACGGGAGGCAAAACCGTTGCGCTGAAAACCGTAGGACTGCTTTCACTCATGGCGCAAAGCGGCCTGCATGTACCGACCGATGAGGAAAGCCTGTTTTGTATAAATAGTACGGTTTTGTGCGATATAGGGGATGGACAGAGCATCGAGCAGAATTTGTCGACCTTTTCCTCACACATGGCCAATATCATTGAGATACTAAAAGAAATTGACGGCCGTTCACTCGTGCTTCTTGACGAGCTGGGCTCGGGTACCGATCCGACAGAGGGCATGGGCCTTGCCATAGCCCTGCTTGAAGAGATAAAGGGAAGCGGCTGCCTGCTTACTGCAACCACGCATTACCCGGAGATAAAGGATTTTGCCGCAAAGACCGAGGGCTTCTGCAATGCGCGAATGGCCTTCGACCACGATACTCTGATGCCTCTTTACAGGCTGGAATTAGGACTTGCCGGCGAAAGCTGCGCACTGCATATCGCAGAGCGGCTCGGTCTCCCGAAGAGGATCGTCGAGAGGGCCTATACGGCGGCGTACAATTCCGGACGATCCCGAAAACCGTCGGCTGACAGTGAAAATATGCAGAGCGGCCCTGAAAATAAGGAAGAAAGCGGCAAATACAACGGACTGTTCAAATTGCCGGACCCCGACACCGGCGAACCTGAACCCGCTGTCAAAGCACCCATCTGCAGCCTTAAGCCCGGAGACAGCATTAGGGTCCGGGCAAGCGGAAAGATCGGCATCGTTTATGCGCCGATGGATGACAAGGGCAATGTGGGCGTTCAGGTGCAGGACAGGAAATTCCTCATAAATCACAAGAGGGTCAGGCTGCTTACGCCGGCTGAGGACCTTTACCCGGACTATCCCAATTACGACCTGTCAATAGTACTGGATACCGTCGCGAACAGGAAAGCGCGCCACAGAATGGGGAAGGGCCATTTTGAGGGCAATGAGATCATAACTGAAAAAGATTAGCTGTGAAATACCATAGAGGCAGAGTATAAATTATGCTTGACTTCTATGGTATTTTTTTCATATAATATGAATGAACGTTCATTCAGAATTGAGGTAAGAATATGTCCGAACAGAGTAAAGCGCTTGAAAAGAAGTTCCTGGAAGGCTTCGAGGAGATGATACCCGATAAGGGAACGCGAAAGATTCTGCTGAATGCGATCGACGTTTTCGCAAAAAAGGGACCGGCGGGAACAAAGATAAGCGATATAGCTGCAAAGGCCGGCTTCAGTCAGGGCTTTGTTTATAATTATTTTAAGTCCAAGGATGAGATCTTTACAAAAATGTGTGAGCTTGCGGCAGAGGGGGCCGGGAACTCGGTCAGGGAAGCGATGGAGCTTGCGGGGACGCCCTATCAGAGGATATATTGGATGACCGAAGCCTTCCTTTCACCGGATAGCATAGCTTTACAGCACTGGCGGCTGATCATGCTCCAGTCCGTCACCGCGGAAGCGGTTCCCGAAGCTGCTCTGAGGATCACTAAGGAGAAAATCAAAAAGCCTTTCGAATACCTTGTTCCGGTCATCCTTGAAGGACAGAAGGCCGGGGAGATAGTGCAGGAAGATCCGTTCGTACTGGCAGTCACTTATTTTTCAATTGTGCAGGGGCTCGGAATGACACGGCTGCAGTACAGCGCCGGTATACCATTCCCGTCTGTTGATCTGATACTGAATTTTTTAAGAAAAAAATAGGGGGCGATACTGTGATCAGTGCTTTTAAGAGTCGGGAAGGCATGGAAGAGGTCATCAAATCATACAATGAGCTTTTGAAGCTGTGGGGCGTGGAATATACAGAGGAGGATGTTCCGACCACTTTCGGAACGACCCACTGCATACTCGCCGGAAATAGGGAAAATCCTCCGCTTATATTGCTGCATGGCGTGGGCGACAACTCAGTTTTAATGTGGCCGTTCAATATAGGCGAGCTATCCAGACATTATTTTTGCATAGCCGTGGATACGCTGGGGGGGCCCGGAAAAAGCGTGGCGGGCGAAAATTTTACCAAAGAAAAATTCACACAACGGCAGTGGCTTAATGAAGTCACAGCCCATTTCGGCCTGGAACGCTTCGATATTGCCGGTGTGTCGAACGGCGGAGTTATGGCGTTTAATTA
>JAEYOM010000011.1 GCA_023411715.1 Bacillota bacterium
GCATTAATTCGATAAAAGCCTTAAGTGCAGCAGACATCCATTTTGCTTTGTGGTAAAGCACTTGGGTAAACATGAGGAATTCCGGTCCCATCCAATTCAATCTCACAAACCTTTTTTGGCTGAGCTCTTCTTCGACAGCTGTCTGCGGCAGAAATGTAATACCCATCCCACTCATGACGAGCTGTTTTATTGCCTGAACATTTCCGGTTTCAATAACTGAACGTGGCTTTATGTTAAACTGTGACATTATGGTATCAAAAAGCGCCCTGTAGCCGCAGCAGGGTTCCGTTAAAATCAGGGGTTCACCCGATAAGTCTTCAGGGCAGACATTTTCTCTGCGGGCAAAAGCGTGTTCGTACGAGCATAAAAGAGCCATTGGTTCAGGAATTTTCAATACCGTTATGAAATCACTATTTGCTATTTCCTGGTCAATAAAAAATGCTATGTCAATTGTATTCTCCTTTAATGAGCGCAAAAATTCAGCTTTAGCACCAAACTTGATTAAAATCTCGACTTCAGGATAGCGTTGACGATATTCTTTCAGAAGTTTAGGCAGCCTTGTCACACACAGCGATTCGACTGCGCCGATGGTTAGGGGGCCACTGGGCTTATCCGAGTTGTCTGCAATGCTTTTTGCAGCATTTGACAGCTTCAGCATCTGTTCAGCGATCGGCAGCAGTTTTTTTCCCTCGGGCGTTAACGTGATATTGTGGCCCAGGCGTTCAAACAGCCGCACATTCAGCTCCTGCTCGAGCAGTTGAATTTGCGAGGTGATGGAGGATTGGGCATACCCAAGCTCCAGAGCTGCTTTTGAAAAGCTTTGAAGCTTTGTGATTGTCATAAAAGTATTAAGTTGTTTTAATTCCATAGTACACACCTACTTATCGATTTTATCGAATAATTGCATCAGATTTATCAATTTTACTAAACATTAACTATATGATACCATATTGTCTAATGTTAAGAAATAATTAAATATAATCAGAATTGAAAGGAGATTTTGGCATGGACAAGTTTAAGGAAAATAATCAGGAATTATTAAGGTTGATTGATGAATGGGAACCGAAATTATTGCAGCTTCCGGAAGATATAATAACGAAAAGAAGAAACAGCCAAAACAGGACAATCAAGCAGATTGTCGGACATATGGTCGATTCGGCCTCTAACAATACTCATAGGATAATACATTTGCAATATCAGGCCAGTCCTTTGATTTTTCCCGATTATGCAAACCTCGGTAATAATGACAGATGGATTGCAATACAGAACTACCAGGACGAAGATTGGGAGCAGTTAATTCAATTATGGAAATATTCCAATATTCATATTGTCCATGTTATAAACAATGTAAATATGGACAAGCTGGATAATGAATGGATTAGCGCACTTAACGATGCTATCCCGCTGAAAGCAATGATTATTGACTATCTACGGCATATCAGGCTGCATTTGAGCGAAATTGACGATCTGATAAATAGTAAATAACCGGATAAGGGGATCGGCCCCTGCAAGGCAGCTACCCAATATATCCGGACAGGCCCGTCTCATAAAAAGGGGCGGGCCTTTGCAATCAAGACTGGGACCGGCAGCTAAGCTGTCAAAACGCCAAATCTCCCGCAACCCTTGATTCTATCGAGCCCTTATCATGGTCACATCCGCGCTGGGGAAGGAAAGCATGTTTCCCTCCGACCAAAAAATAATCACCGCCTGATCAAACTTGCCGCCGTCATAAAAATCACTTACCGCGTCATAAGAGAGTTCGGCTTCGGTGTTCACCTCTTCGGGCTCCACGTAATACCGCTTTTTCATCTCCGCAATGCAGGCGGCCACGCTCTGCCGGTCAGCGAAGTAGAGAGAAACCGCGCAAGTTTCCGATTCGATTCCCGGTGTGTCATTTTGGGTGTAAGAAACGTCCACGATTTTTCCAATAGGCCTGGGGCAGTTCGGTAAAAAGCCCTCCGGCCACGGGGATAGATCCTCGTCCGCGGTATCGTCGCGATGATTGGCGAGATACCCGTCCAACGCCGCCCAGCCGGGCTTTAGCAGTATGATTAGTGCGGTTTTTTCGTTGGAAAGCCACTTGAATAGTACCCGGTGGCTCTCCACGTTCCCGCCATCCTGTGCGTAATACTTGGTGAATTGCCCGTTCTTTTCATAAATGGCGTTTTTCGTATATCCGCCTGCCTTTATCCCGTCGATCAGGGCGTCAGCATCGGTTTCGCCCATTCCGTCAAGCTCCACGCGCACATACTGAGGACCTTTTTCTGTTTCATAGGTGTCAATGAGCGTTTCGTCGTATTGGAGAGCTGCAATCCCACAATAAGGTCTTGGTACTCCGGGGATAAAACCTTCAGGCCATTCAAGCTCTGTGCCATTTCCAGCCATCGCAGGCACGGATGTGGAAGAGGAGGTAGGGCTTACCGTATGCTCTGAATCCGGGAAAGACTGTGAGACTCCGGCAGACGCTTGTTGGCTGGACACAGGCCTTTGGGTGTCAGCGTCGCAGGCGGACACCGCTAACAGCACGGACATATAGATAAAAATGGAGATTACTCTGCGGTGGATGCCGCCCATACGGATTTCCTCTTTCCCATCCCGATTTTAAGTTCACGTAACAGCCACCATAAGATTTAGTACCACAAAATTGTAACAACAATTAATTCATCTTTTCATAAGTTCGCACCGTCATCAGAATGGCTGCCTCTCTGGTGGCCATGCCGTAACCGGCTGCCTGTTGTGCAGTTGTGGTGGCTTTCGGCATGAAGTTACCCTTTGAATCACCATTGACAATGCTTATTTTTGACATATATTTAGCCGACTCCACCGCCCAGCCCGAAATGTATTTCTGATCAGGGAAGTCTTTTACGCCCTTTATGCTGTAATCGCCGTTCGGATTGATGGCTTTGATGGCACGGAACAGCATTGCGGCGCATTGCTCGCGGTTAATTAATGATTTCGGTTCAAAGGTAGTAGCGGAGGTACCGTCTGTTATCTTCAGCTTATAGGCTTTCAGAATCTGCGTGTTTGTAGTGTCATTAAACGGATTGGGATTCACAGGTGCGACTGATTTACCCGTTACCTTTTCATAGAGCAGTACCGAAAGCTCGGCAAACTCTTCCCGGGTAATGGGCTTTGTCATGTCCGCGCCTTTGAGGATGTCGGGTATAATCTCCGCATCGGCCGCCTTCTGCAATTCCGGAGTCGCCCAGGTGCTGGATTTACTCCAGTATGCGGGATTCCCAACTGTAACGGTATTTGAGTAATTGGAGTAAATGTTATAGTCAAGCATACCGTCCGCATACCCCCACAACTCGTGAAAGCGGGCACGGAACGAATAAGTTTCCGCCTTGATATCAATATCTTCGAGTTTCGTGGAACTGTCAAAGGGGCAATATTCAAAATAACCGTGTTCAGGATATTCAATAACGTATTCGGATGTATTCCAGTATATCGAAGGTCCTTCGTTCCAATCATATTTGCCGTATTTGTAATCAAACTCGATTTCTATATCGGAACAATATTTCCCGTCAAAGCATTCCGGGTCTTTGTTAATTTTCTCAGCCAGCGTTTGAACACTTTTCGGAATATCGGCCTTGATCTTGAAGTAAGGCACTCCATCGGCATCCTTTGCCAATTCTGCCGTCAGATTGGCGGGTGTTTCCAGCATAAAAGGAGCATCTCCGGCAAATGCATTCAAAGGTATCATTCCAAACATCAATGCAAAGGTTAATAAAAAGACAGATATTTTATATTTCATATTGTTCCTCCTCATATAATGTGCGGGGACACATCTCTCCCGCCGATGTTCCTTTACGTTAAGAAATGTCCCGCGTTTGAACTATTGTGAAGCTCGCATTACTCATCGGCGGAAATGTCGGAATAATCGCCCTCTGGATAACTTGCGCCCTCCATCTCCTTGATCAGGTCATCAACTTGTTTTTGCAAATCGTCCGATATTTGGCCGCCGGAGACAGCTGCTCCGGTGCTTTCCGTGTAACCGTCCGGAATAGACAGTGCGGAAGCCGGTACCTGATCCGTCAGTTCCAGTACAATCATCAGGCTTTCACTATCGGGGGTTTGGGTAGATACCGCATAGAGCTTCTCGCCGTTAAAATAGAAGCGGGTCGTTTCATCCCCCAATTGATATTCCTTATATGGGAGCGCCTTGCCATCCACATTTCCGGTACTCTCGCCGGCGCGTTCCTTGTCGGCAATATTCAAAACATTTTCGGTGCCGTCCGTTTCCGCAATCACATAATAGGTCTTGGCCGTGTCGTCTATCTGGTAGGTAACGCCGTCCTTAACAAGAATGTGGGCGGTCATGCCGTCCATCACGTTGACTACGGAGGTATCTGTCCCATTGGTGGCGTATGTCACGTCGCATTCAACGGTTTGCCCCTCAAAAGTGACTGTGCCTTTATAATGGAGAAAATAGCTGCCTCCATTGAAAATATCTTGATAACCCACAGGAAGTAATCCGCTTGTCTCACCCGGCAGATCGCGCTCGCCGGAAGATGTCGGGGCAGAGCTCCTTTGCGGTTCCTGCGGCGTTGAAGCTTCCTTTGAGGAGCTGCAGCCCGGTAGTATGAGCAATAATATAATCGACAACACAAGCATCATCTTTTTCACGGTTCAATCCCCTTCCCCCGCTCGGTAAGCATGCCACTTCCTGAGTATTCACCACAGTTTAATCATATATAAATAATAAAAAACAGGATATTGAACCAATGCTCAATTTACGTAGATTATGGCTGTGTTTCAAAAAAGGGACTCCAACGCCATTACGGTTATCGGAACCCCTTTTCTATTGAAGACTTTATTTTTGAGTAATCGCCCTTCGATATTGAGAAGGGGTCATACCTACTTTTTCTTTGAATATCCTTACGAAATTTCCGCTGTAATCTATGCCACAGTCGGCAAAGACCCGGGCTATCGATAAATTTTTATCGCATAGCTTTTCCTTGAGCTTGCCTATCTTGATGTTCTGATAATAGCCGTATGGCGTCATACCCGTATGCTTTTTAAACAGACGTGTATAATGATACCTGCTCAGGTTAACAATGCCCACAATTTTATCGATGTCAAATTCCTCCTTCCAATGGTCTTCTATGTATTCTTTGCCTTTTATAATCTCTTCTTTATCACGATAAAACCTCGATGTTATAAAAACAGTCACCAAGTATAGCAATCGGCCGTTATCATCACAGATAGGGAAGGAAGTTATATTATGGAACAGGCTTTCAAAAACCAATTCTTTATTGGAGCTGAACATATTAATAAGCTCTTGAACCGGTACTTTAATATCATATACTTGAACAATTTCACCCCGATACGCCCGCAAAACATATTCTTTTATCCCCCATTTATCGAGGTTGGGATCCTGCAATACATTATGCTTTCCATAAAAACTTTCGGGGTCAGATACATTAGCAAACTTTAAGAATGCTTCATTAGCATAGAGAATAGTTCCATCCGGTTCACATATATGCATCGGATAGGGAAAATGCTTCACTATTTTCACAAATAGCTCTTTGTTTTCATATAAAGACTGAACGGACCGTATGTTCATATATTGTCTATGTTCATACGAATCATCCATATCTTTATCGTCCATTACTGTTTTCTTTTCTTCTTGAACAGGAGTTTTTTTACGCCTTTTATCAGCCGGCTTAGGGGCACCTTGCGGAACAAGCCACAGGTTTCCTTTTTTCACTGCGCCATCTATTCTGCCGCCGGCACAATACAGCGTCACAATTCTGGTGCCAAGCCCCCATTTTTCACCGGCTTCTTTTACAGTCAAATAATCCAGGGCCACACCGCCTTTAATTACAAATATTACTAATATTATACTGCCAGTTTATGTATATTGCAAGAACTCGCAGTATATGCTATAGGCGTTTAGTGCTGATACTGCCAGATCCCGGTTTTAAAAAACAGCCGGACAATCAAGGAAAAGATTCCATGGCTTTACAAGGCATCAAAAGGCACGAATATCAACGCAAAGCCTGCACCCATATAAAGGGCAGGCTTTGCATCCCCATCTTACACCGCTTATCTTCGGGGTAATATTCTACGGTTATTCGGTTTTCCTAACGCCGTTTTCGTCTATCTCATAGCCGTCCACCTTAATGCTTCTGGCAAGGGAGCCGTCGGCATGGAAATAATACCATTTACCGCCGATATTCATCCACTTACCGGTAACCATCAGGCCATCCTTTGTGAAGTAATATGTCTTTTTGGCCTCGCCGCTGCCTATATCCCGCCAGCCGGTGAACATATTGTTACGGTCGTAGAAGCGCCAGTTACCGTCGTCCTTTATCCATCCTATTTTGAGTGTTCCGTTGGATTCAAAATAATACTTGGCGCCGTCAATGGTCTGCCAGCCGGTGAGGGCTTTTCCGCCTTTGTAGTAGAAATTCTGTCCCGAATCGCTGAGCGCCCAGCCCTGTGCGGTGTCGGGGATGATCGTCAGCTTGATATAGCGGTACAGCATGGTGGAAACCTCCGCACGCGTTGCATTGACCCCGGGATTGAATTTATTGCCGCTGTCGCCCGTCATAATACCCGCCTGCTGCATGGCCCTGGCCGCATCTTTGCAGGTACTGCCGATGCTGAAAGCGTCCGCAAAAGCCGCCGCCTCACGGGCCACTGGCAAGGTATAGCCGGTGACCCTGGCATAGTTCGCGAAGATCACGGCGATTTCCTCACGAGTAATGGCGCGATCAGGCTCAAATTTACCGTTGACTGCGCCCTGAACGATCCCCTTCTTGTACGCCCATTCGATGTAAGGACGGAAAGCACTGTCTGGTTTAACATCGGTGAAGCTGTTTGTGGTATAGAGTTTTACGTCCACATTCGCCAGCCTGCCGAGTGCGGTAACCAACATCCCGCGGGTCATGACAGAGTTGGGCTCGAATGTGATGTCGGAGGTGCCAGAGAGCAGTCCTCTTCCGACCACGTAATCAATAGCCTCCTTCGCCCAATGACCGCTGATATCTGTAAACTTTGCTGACGGAGCCTTATAGCCGACGCCGTAGACGGAAAAGTGACTGGTGGTGAAGATCACGCTTCTGCTGCCCGCGTCATAGACCGAGCCGGCAATGCGGTTGATCCCGCCTGTGCCGTCCACATATACGCCGAACAAATAGCCTGCGGCTTCATTGTTTCTCGGTGTATAGGGAATGGTTAGGGTGGCGCTGCCGCTGCCCAGCGAAGTGATGTTCACCGTCTTGCCGCCCTTCATATAGGAGATAGTGATGTTGTATACCGGCCTTGTACCGATCAGCGCCCTTGCTCCGCCGGATAGGTTCTGTACCGGGGCGAAGTTGATCGTTACATTTCCGCTGCTCTGTTTCTGAATTTCCAGTAATGCTTTGAGGTCAAGGCCAAGGGAAAAAGGCACACCATTTATTTCAAGGCTTGATGCCCCTGCGTTGACCAAGCTTTGCAGGGCATTCTGCGAAAGTGTTATGGAAAGGGCGGTTGCTCCCTGCGGCATGGTAACGTTCAACTCCACACCGATGCCATTAGTGGTTCTACCTTGAGCACTTGAGTAAGCTTGAGCACTCGCGTAAGCTTGCGCACTCGCGTAAGCTTGCGCCCTGGCAATCGCGTTGATTATAGTGCTATCCGGAATGACCGCGGTGGCTGAGCCGTTAGCGGTGGCTGAGCCGTTATCGGTGGCTGAGCCGTTAGAGCCCGCTGTCGCCGTAATCGTAGCTTCCGCCGTCACCGGCTGGTTGGGTTCCCGCTCCGATATTGCGATGGGTGTGGTCACTGTGCTGCCTCCGCTGGATGAGCTTCCAACGTTACCCGAACCGCCGTCTGAATCGGAACCGCTGCCCGAATCGGAGCCCGTATAGGCAAAATCCGCGCTGATACTGTGGTTATCGGTAACATTGGTAAAGGTGTAGGAGGATATCATCCCCCGATTGACCCCATCCACAATGACTGAGGCAATGCGGTAATCCGTATTTGCTGTGATGATAAAGGTCAGGCTGCCACCCTCCGGAACCGATACGGCCCCGCTCGGGCTGATGCTGCCGCCTCTACCCGCCGATGCAGTGATGGTATGGTTTGACGGAGGTGCCGGAGCGATCGTTATATCCAGTTCTTGAGTATCGATACCCGCTATGTTTGCCGCCTTGACGGTAAAATTGAAGCTTCCTGCTGTTGTCGGCGTGCCGGAAATTATGCTGTCCGACAAGCTAAGGCCGTCCGGCAAGCTGCCGCTGTCGATGCTCCATGCAATGGGAGTGCTGCCGTCAGCCGCGAGGCTTTGGTTGTATGGAGCGCCCACTATGCCGCCCGGCAAGAGGGTTGTAGTGATGCTCGGAACTGTGCCAGGGTTGACGACTCCATAGGTCAGCATCAGCGTGCCGGACAGTGCGTACCCCGCAAAACCGGTATCGACGGAAAATGGGGTTGAGGATATTTCTTTACCGGTGCTTTTGAGGATGCCGCCGGCATAGCTGATACCTGTCGCCCATCCTCTTGGGTTGTTCAGCACAATGGCGGCGCTGTAGCCCTCTGCGGCGCTACCCGCCAAGGCGAGTTCCGGCGTTTGGTCATCCGCCTGCAAATTGAAATAGCCGGCGGTTGAAAAGCCGGACAGATCAAGTTCGGTGAGGTGGTTACCGGAACAGTTCAGTTCATAAAGCAAGTCTAGCCCCGTCAAATTCAGAGCGGTAAGAAGATTGCCGGAACAGTTCAGCTGTTCCAGATTGTTGAGGCCGGACATGTTCAGAACAGCAAGTGAATTTCCCGCGCAATTCAAATCGTAAAGAGAGTCCAATCCGCTTACATCCAATGTGGTGAGCCAGTTTGCAGAGCAGTCCAGTTCCTCCAGCACACTGAAATCGGACACATCCAATGCGGTAAGGAGATTACCGGCGCAGTTCAGTCTTCCCAGCTCATCGTGGTTGGGCATATCCAGTGTGGATAGACGATTACCGGAGCAATCCAGTGCATAAAGGTGGTTAAGTCCATTCAAATCCAGTGCTGTAAGATTATTTTTGGAGCAGTACAGCGCTTCCAGCCCGTTAGGCAGATTTGGCAAGGCAGTGAGCCCATTATCGGAGCAGTCTAACTCGATCAGCGTGGTTGGCAGAACTGTCGGCATCATATCGCCAAGTCTCGCGCAGGCCAGCCACTGCAAGGCGTCCGGCAAGATGGGCGGCGCGGTCAGCGGGTTATAAGAGCAGTCAAGACCAAGCAAGCCATCCGGCAGGTTGGAAAGCTCTGTAAAGTTGTTTTCGGCACAATACAGCGTTTTTAAACTATTTGGCAGAGAAGGAAGCGCGGTGAGATTGTTATGTCCGCATACCAGTGTTATAAGGCTGTTTGGCAATGCGGGCAGTGTTGCCAGCGCGTTTTGGCTGCAATCGAGCGTCTCCAGAGCTGTGAACAGCTCAATCCCTGTAAAGTCGCTGATGCCTTGATTGCTTACATTCAGGGAGCGGATTCCCGCAATTTCGTCCGGCGAAATGTAGCCGTCTTTTCCCACACCTCCGATGCCGCTCCAAATGTCGGGGCTTTTCAGGATTGTCCGAAGTTTTGCGTCGGGGAAATTTGTCGCATTAATTTCGATGCTGCCTGTTGGCGGATAGGAAAGATGCAGCGTGCCCGAGAGAACGGCTCCCGTTTTGCCCGTCCCGACGGTAAAAGTGGTTTCTGTAATGGTATTATCGCCGCTTTTAATCTTGCCGCCTTCATATGAAATGCCTGCTGCTCCAAATGAGGGGCTGTTCAGTGCAAAATCCGCTTCAAAGCCGCCGGCGCCGTCGCTGAGCAGAGCGATGTATGCGGTTTGTCCGCTTGCTTTAAAACTGGTTGGCCCTGTTATATCAAGCGAGGTCAAACCAGTGAGGTCCAGCGCGGTAAGGTAATTGTTTGAGCAGTCCAGCGCCGCCAGGGTGCCGGGCAGAGCCGGAAGCGCGGCCAGCTTGTTGTCCGAGCAGTTAAGCGTCTCAAGTCCGGAAGGCAACGCGGGCAATCCGGTGAGGTCGCTTCCCATAACAAACAGGTTCTTCAAGCTGTCGGGAAAGCCGTTTGGCACGGTGAAAGCGCTATAGTTGTATGCGCACATCAGGGAGGTCAGCGAAGTAAAGCGCTCGATGCCCGTCAGATCGTGGATGCCTTGGCGATCCATATAAATCAGCGTAATGCCCGCGATTTCCTCCGGCGTCAACACACCGTCGCTGCCTGCGCCGCCGATATTTTCGCTGTTCTTAAGCCACGCGCGGAACTTTTCGTCGGGGAAATTTGTCTCGTCAATTGTAATTTCCCCCGCATTATTTTTAAATGCAGCACCGCTTGGAGTTGTGCTGTCAATACCGCTTGGAGCTGCTTTGCCAACACCGTCTGGAGCTGCGTTGTCAGTACTGCTTGCACCGACGTTTCCCGGGGCGTAGGAAAATTCCGCCGCAAACGCGGGCATCGCCTGTGCAAACACCAGCGCACCCGTCAGCAGCAGCGCAAACATTTTTGTTGATATTTTACTCGGCTTCATCATGCTTCCTCCTCAATTTGGAATGTACAGTTCTACAACCAATATGCACAAGAAAATCCTTCCAATGATTGCCTTCATCCTATCACAGGGTTGTCACAAAATCTCACAAATTGTAAAATGCGCCTTTCATGCAGGCTTTCAGGCTTTCAAGCTTTCACCCATTAGAACATGTGCCCATCGGGCGCACGCTAGAAAGCCGCCTTGAAATGGTATGTCAACCCATTTCAAAGCGGCTTTTTAAAAATATCGATTGCTTTTTAGTGTTTCAGGCGTTCATATTGCTCACGGTAGCGTGCGGCTGGCTTCAGGTGCAGCTCTTTTTTCATTACCCGGGCGTATTGCTCATACCTTGTCAGGTAGGCGCTGCGGCTGCCGGTTTGCAGCGCCAGGTCAAGCAGTAGGGTGTACGCTTCCTCGCACAGTGCGTTGCGCAGCAATAACGCAGTCAGGACGCTCTCCGCTATCGGCTGGCGGGCCGCTGCGATATGGCAGCTCGCAAGTCCCAAGGCAATACGCTCATATTCGTTTTCCGCTTCATTCGCGCTTTCGCCTGCCCACCCGTAACTCTCCTTCTCAAGATACGTTCCTCGGTACAGGCTCAGTGCACGCGTCGCTTCAGACGCGTTTTCTTCCGTGATGACAGGCTTCTCCCGCGCAAAGCGCATAAAATCAGTAAAGTCGCATACGCCGGGCGCAATGATGAGCGCGTTGTCCTCCGTCAGCCTGATTAGTTTACGCTCCGGATCAATAATATCCAGCAGACTTTTCAGCCGGTAAATCGTCATATAAAGGTTGTGGACAGCGCTCTTATCAGCCTGCCCGCCAAACAACACGCCCAGCAGCTCAGGCTTTGAAGCTGGGTAGCCGTTTTTACCGATAAGGTAGAGCAGCAGCTCTTTTACCCGGCGTGTGCTCCATTTGACCTCTGTTGTGCAAACAAGCTCAAACATACCGAAGCAATGGATTGTAAGCCCAGGCTTCGCCGGTTCCTTTGGATGCAGCAGTTCGTAGTGCTTGCGCAGGTGGCCGATGCAGTCATCCAGCCTCGCCTGATTGACGGGCTTTAGTAAAAAATCCAAAGGATGCGCTTTATACGCCTCCAGCGCATATTGAGCATAAGCGGTGACAAATATCACAACCACGCCGGGGCATTTCTCCTGAATACGCAGCGCCAGCTCCAGCCCGTTGAGCTTTGGCATGTCGATGTCCAGAAAGACCGCGTCCGGCGGAGAATATGTAATGGTTTCCAGCGCGCGCGCCGGATCTGTTTCCGCCAATCCAAGCTCCAGATCAGAATATTTCTTCAGCAGCCAGGCCATTTCGTCCAGACAGGGCTGTTCGTCGTCAATCAGCCATATCTTCATGCAGCTTCACCCCCCTATATGGAATATCGAAGTAAACCTCGCATCCGCCGCCCTGCGGTGCGGAAAAAACCAGGCAGGTACGGTAAAGCCGCGAAAGGCGGCGGTTGATGTTCTCAATACCCACACCCCTGCGGGAAGAATGGGGTTTCCCCCCTAAGCCCACTCCATTATCCTTAACGCCGATTCGTATCCTTCCGCTTTTCATTCGCCGGGAATAGACCGTGACCGTACCGCCTCCCTCCTTTTCACGCAGCCCATGGACAAAAGCGTTCTCCACCAGCGGCTGAAGCAAAAGCGAGGGAAGCAAAAAGTCCTCCGCTTCCATTTGGTATTCAACGCAGAATTTTTCCCCGAACCGCGCCTGCTCCAGCGAGGTATAAGCCCGTACCAGTTCCAGTTCCTGCGCGAAGGGAACCAGTTCATCCCTCTCATAATCATAAAAGCCCCGCAGATAACTGCTGAAATCCACCAGCAGCTCCCTTGCCCGGTCAGGTTCCCTCCGGGAAATGGAAATGATGGAAGTCAGTGAATTATGGATGAAATGCGGACGGATCTGCCCTTTCAGATGGGCGATTTCCAGCTCATGCGCCCTGCGGTAACGCATGGCGACCACAGACATCTGCGCGAACACGAAGATCATATATTGAAAGGCCGAGGTATCCAGTAAATAATATCCGGTTGATCTGTCCGGCAAAAAAAGCCCGTAGCCGATGAGAAACGAAGTCAGTGACATTGCGAACAACAACAGCGGCGCACCCTGGCGGCCCTGCCACGCTGCCCGGACCAGATGCGCCGTCACAAGAACCATAGCAAGCAGGAGGATATAGTTCATCGTCCGAGGAGCAACAGTTGTGATATCGGGCGGGAAGAGCAGGATAAACAGCGATACCGCTGCGGAATAGGAAAACAAGAGAAAAACCTGCCACCTTGGGACCAGTCGTCCATAAGCAAGATATAGGAAATACAACAGCAGGAACTCCGCCCAAGGCGTGCATAGAAGGTAGAGACGGCTCAGCCACACCGCTGAGATATTGGGAAATATGGTAAACAGTATGTCGCCGATATTTGATAGACGCAACAGGATATCGGCGGCAAGAATTGATAAAACCAAAGCTTCTTTTTCTCTTCTCTGCGCAAGAAAGAAGATGAGGAAGAACAGGCAGGAGACAATCTGCACCGTCATGGCATAGGTAACCGCGTTTGAAAGCTGCCGGTCAAAGGCCGCCGCCTGAGCATAGGTTCCAAGCATGACCGGCTCCAGCATGCCGCCGGTTCCATATAAGTTGTTGCATACCTGCATCACCAAATCAAAGCTGTCTGCCTTGGGGGTAAAGGAGACAAGCTGAGGCCGGTAGGCTGAGGCCGGAGCGGACGAATCGTCGCCAAAGTTTCCGTTTTGCGCGATGAGAATGCCGTCGACATACAGCCGATAGACGTTTCTCATGTCTTTGATACGCACACCGTAGACCTCGCCGGCCTGCGCGCCCGTTACACGGACATAATAGGTTGCCTCTCCTTTTTCGGGCAGGCTTATACCGCCGACTTTATAACGACTCCATTTATCGGGAGCGCTGACAAGAATTGGAGTCTGTCCGCTACCCTTGATTTGCGCGTCGCTCAACAGACAATTCCAATAGAACTCCCATTGACCGCTTACGGCAAATGCCTGCTTCCTATTCCAGTCAGCCAAATCAAGCACGCCATTTTGAGCCTGGGGCATCCGGCTGCCTGAAAGCCGCGCTGGTACGAAAAGACCGGCAATGACAATAAGCGCAGTCAAAATGGGCAAAACGGCCCGTGCAAGCCTTTTCCAAGCCATGCCTGTATGCAGAGCCGCTCCCGGATAACGAAACAGATGCTTCAACTCATCATGGGCTCTGCGACGTTTTATTAATTCGTCCTTCTTCATCCGGTTCCCTCTCCTGAACAGGAAGGCTCCTGCTTCTTCTTCGTCTGTTGTCCGGCTGCGTAATGGGATTTATGTAGAATTCAGTTAAATTGTGATCCAAGCGTCTTTATATCGTGGTCATGATTCTTTTCGTTCCGGAATTCCGTTGATTTTTTTCGCTATATTTCTGGCCAGACATCGCGGTACCAGTCTTGTACTAAAGCTGCCCAGCCGGGTTGCCGCACCGTGATATAGGATTGGTTTGCCCGCAATGCAAGCCTTATAACCGGATCTTGCGACAGCCTCGGCGGTTTGCGGCTTCATAAAGGTGAACATTTTAGAGCCTTCCAGACCGGCAGCCGACTCAAATCCTGTGGTGGTTGGTCCCGGACAAAGGGCGGTCACAGTAACACCTGTACCCTTTAATTCCGCGCCTACCGCTTCAGAAAACGACAGCACAAATGCTTTAGACGCGTAGTAAACAGACATATACGGTCCGGAAAAGAAGGCAGCGAGGGAAGACAAATTAAGAATTCTGCCCTTCCCGCGCTCACGCATCTGATTGCCAAATACATAAGTCATCCGCATCAGGGCGAGGATATTCAGCTCAACCATTTGCTTCTGTTTCTCCCAGTTGGAATCCAGAAATCCGGCGTTATCGCCGAAGCCTGCGTTATTGACAAGCACATCAATCTGAGTGTTCGCTTCACCAAGCTGCTTCACAATTTTATCAGTGGCATTGCCTTCCGTCATGTCCTGTAAAATAACCGTAACGCGGACGCCGTGCTTTTCTTCCAGCTCTTTTTTAAGAGCGGCCAGCTTTGTTTCGCTCCGTGCGACCAAGACAAGGTTGAAATCGTTTTCCGCGAATACTTTTGCCAGCTCCTTGCCGATTCCGCCGGACGCCCCGGTAATCAGCGCTGTTTGCTTTCCCATCTCAATCACCTCTGGTCTCATTCTCACAAATTCCAAAATCCGCACAGTTCTATTATCGCAATATCGTGATGTCTATTCTATATTTCGTATATACGCCGCTTTCCTGCCTGCGCCTGTTTTTATTATATACCCTTTTTTTTAATAATCCAGTCGGAGCAACCTCAATTGTTGAAATACTTATATCCGGGCATTTTCATTGAACAGTTGTATGCAAAGAAAATCCAATATAAACATGGAAATTAAAAGCAATGGGTCATACTTTTCTTTATTTATGGCATCAATAAATGTTGTTATCAGTCTCCATTGCATCGGGTGTCTCAAAAGCAGACAAATGTATAATTTTACTTTCTTCGCGGCACGGTTACTATATGAGATCACTCTTTTAAGCCTCTGAATACCTTCTGTAATTTCATCAGCCGTCAAGTGTCCGTAACTTTAAACAGCTCTTAACCCTTAAATACGATGAAAGAATTCCACCCGCCAAAATCGAGTATAATAAAAAATTAATCAGGTTCTCCGCCATACTTGCTGCTAGAAACTGAAAAATACAGGCTGCACCGGGAACAACAAAAAACATGGCAGACACAATTCTTCCAGCCTTATCAAATATAAATAAATTCTTATTAAATAAATATTTATGTCTGATTGTAAAATTTGACGTCAGTATAAATTCTATAAACTTGAAAAATATAAACCCTAAAAACCACAGCGGTAAAATTCCAAGACTTATCAGTGTTATATTTGAGGCCACTACAAAAAATAAATCTGCTAAAACATCAAGTTTAGCCCCAATTGTAGAAGTAGAGCGAATTTTCCTTGCAATTTTTCCATCCATGAAGTCTGTAAGGCAAATAGCCGAAAATAACACAATAAGGTTCAAAAAATTATTTTTTCCTTGTACAAATTGCCCTGTCACATTTATTACAAATATAACGGATAAGCCTATTCTGGATATTGTGATGCTATTGGGGATGAATTTAACTAGTTTCACCTGATAAATGATCCTTGAAAACCTTGAATATTGTGAGTTTGGGGCAGGAATTTCGACTCCGGATGTCGAATTATACAGCATAATACATAAATGACAAAAGGTGATAGTTATGCTGAT
>JAEYOM010000126.1 GCA_023411715.1 Bacillota bacterium
ATGGAGGAATACCATGAAGACCTATTATACCGAGCAAACCAATTTTTTCGGTAGGACAAAACCTTCTGAACTTCTCAAGGAATACGGCAGTCCGCTTTATGTCTACAATGAGGCCATATTAAGACAAAGATGCCGTGAAATGGCTCAGTTGGTCGATAGTCCCGATTTCAAGTCGAATTATTCCATCAAAGCTAATTCGAACCTCGAGATAATTAAGATCGCCAGGGAGGAAGGTCTGCATGCTGACGCCATGTCGCCGGGCGAGATATACATACTGATGGCGGCAGGCTATAAATCCGAAGAGTTGTTGTTTGTCGCAAACAATGTATCGGCAGATGAAATGAAGTATGCTATCGATGCCGGCATTCTTATAAGCTGTGACTCGATATCGCAGCTCAGGCAATACGGCAGCCTGAATCCGGGCGGCAGGGTTGCGGTCCGCTTCAACCCCGGCATTGGCGCGGGACATCACGAGAAGGTCGTCACCGCGGGCAAGAATACGAAATTCGGGATTACGATAGATCTTATAGATGAAGTCAAGTCCATACTGAAGGAATATAATCTTAAGCTGGTCGGGATAAACCAGCATATCGGCTCGCTTTTTATGGAGCCTGCGCCGTACATTGAGAGCGTTAAGCAGCTGCTCTGCATAGCCGAGCAGTTCAAGGACCTCGAGTTCGTTGACATGGGAGGCGGCTTCGGTATACCTTACCATAAGCAGGACGGCCAGGAAAGGCTCGATCTTAAGGAATGCGGACGCGTGCTCAAAGAAGCGATCGATCACTGGACAACGACCCATGGAAGAAAGCTCAGGATAAAAATGGAACCCGGCCGCTATGCGGTAGCGGAGAGCGGCGTACTGCTGGGAACCGTACACTCTGTAAAGCAGAACGGGAACAAGAATTATATAGGCACAGACGTGGGCTTCAATGTATTGATCAGGCCTGTAATGTATGACTCGTACCATGATGTGGAGTTTTACAGGAACGATGAGATTATAAAGTCAGGTAAAACGATTACAGCCTCGGTCGTAGGCAATATATGCGAAACAGGCGATATCCTCGCAAAGGACAGGGAGCTACCGGGAGCCGGGGAAGGCGACATCATAGGCGTAATGGACGCGGGAGCATATGGTTATTCCATGTCTTCGAACTATAACAACAGGCTTAGGCCGGCGGAAGTCATGATCGGGCTGGACGGAACACCGAGGCTGATCCGCAGGCGAGATACCTTCGAAGATCTGATGAGGGGGTTTGTGAAATAATCAGAGTTTGTTAAAAAATTAATTAGTGCTTGACAATAGGATACTCTTTATTTATAATTAATCTAACTTTTACAAAAAAGTTGCTAATTTCATATCGTCGGATGAAAGGCGAGGGAGTATCACGACCTTGCCGGGACGAATCTCTGGAGAGACCATGACGGCGCCGAAGGGGCAAGGCTGAATAAGCTTAATCTCTCAGGCAAAAGGACAGAGAATGAATACATGTTTATAGCATGTTATAGGGTCAGGTCTCATAGCAGATTTGACCTTTAATTTTTGAAGGAGGCAGGATATATGCATAAAAAGCTGTTTATACCGGGCCCGGTAGAAGTAAGGGAAGATGTTCTTCAGAAGATGGCTGAGCCAATGATCGGTCATAGGACCAAGGAAGCATCAGCTCTGCAGCGCGGTATATCTGAAAAAATGCAGAAAGTGATGTTTACGAAAAATACCATATTATTGTCGACAACGTCCGGCAGCGGCCTGATGGAAGGCTCCGTCCGCTCCTGCACCACGAAGAGGGCAGCCGTATTCTCGGTGGGCGCCTTCGGCGACAGATGGTACAAGATGGCGGTTTCAAATAACGTACCTGCAGATATTTATTCATCCGAACCGGGAAAACCTACTACTCCCGAAATGGTGGATAAAGCGCTCTCAACGGGCAAATACGATCTGATAACTATCACTCATAATGAGACCTCGTCGGGCGTCATGAACCCGGTCGAAGAAATAGCCGAAGTCCTTAAAAAGTATCCTGAAGTCATATGGTGCATGGACACGGTCAGTTCGATGGCAGGAACCAGAATAGAGGTCGACAGGCTTGGAGTAGATATTTGCATAACCTCAACGCAGAAATGTCTGGGGCTGCCTCCCGGAATGGCGATATGTTCCTTCTCGGAAAAAGCCAGAGAAGCGGCGGCAAAGGTGGAATTCAGGGGAACTTACCTGGATCTGCTGGACCTGTACAATTACGTGGTTAAGAAAGACTTCCAGTACCCGTCGACACCTTCGCTTCCGCATATGTTCGCTCTCGACTACCAGCTGGACAGGATACTGGAAGAAGGCCTCGAAAACAGGTATGCGCGGCACCTCGAAATGGCGAAGCTGGTCAGGGCATGGGCCAGGGAAAACTTTGAACTGTTCCCAGAAGAAAAATATGCGTCCAATACGTTGACAACGATCAGGAATACAAGGGGTATCAGCGTAAGCGAACTCAACAAGAAGCTCGGGGAGCAGGGTTATATGATCTCCAACGGCTATGGAGACCTCAAAGAGGTAACCTTCAGGATCGCGCACATGGCCGATATGACGGTAGAAGAAGTTCGCGAATTGCTGGCAGTCATAGATAAGCTGATAGCATAATACAGAAGGGAAGGGTTTTTATGAAAATAATCGTAACGGAAAGAATTGCTGAAGAAGGCATACAGTATCTGAAGGATAAAGGCTTTGAAGTCGATACCAGGTTCGGGATCTCACATCACGAGCTGCTCGATATCATCGGCGAATATGATGCTATAATTGTAAGAAGCGTTACAAAGGTCAATGCCGAGCTGCTTGAGAAGGCGGTAAACCTGAAAGTCGCGGGAAGAGCCGGCAATGGCATTGATAATATCGACGTACCGGCCTGCACACAGAAAGGTATCATTGTAGTCAATACGCCCGAGAGTAATATAATGGCGGCGGCAGAGCTTGCAATAGGCATGGCCTACAGCATTTTCAGAAATATACCCCTCGCAAACGCCGCAGGAAGAAAAGGCGATTTCAGAAGGAATCAGTTCCTCGGCAACGAGCTTGACAGCAAGACGGTTGGAATAATAGGACTGGGGAGGATCGGTTCGATCGTAGCAACAAAACTCAAGGGCGCAAATATGAGAGTCATCGCTTATGACCCTTATATCACCGATGAAAAGTTCAAGAAATATGGAGTGGAGAAGTGTGAAACGCTCGAGGACCTGCTGAAGCAAGCGGATCTGATAACGCTGCATACGCCTAAGACTGCCGAAACATATGGAATTATCGGAGAAAAGGAACTGGCGCTGTGCAAGAATGGCGTCAGGATTGTCAATGCCGCAAGGGGCGGCCTCGTAAATGAGAAGGCTCTTTACAACGCGCTCAAGGAAGGCAAGGTCGCAGGCGCCGGGATAGATGTGCTCGACCCCGAACCGTCCTATGACAAGAAGCCGGAAGAACAGACCTATACCAACCCGCTGCTGGAATTCGACAATGTCGTTATAACTCCGCACCTTGGCGCTTCTACGGCTGAAGCTAATTACAACGTCGGTACGGCCGTGACCCAGCTCGTTGCGGCGGCTTTGAACGGAGAAATGGTTGCTGCAGTCAACATGCCGCCGATGCAGGCGGATCTTAACGGACTGCGTCCGTATATCACCCTTGCCGAGATGCTTGGAAAGATATACTACCAGAGCGAAAAGGAAACCGTACAGAACATCGAGGTGGTCTACAGCGGCGACCTGGCAGACCAGGAAACGAAGCTGTTCTCGCTTTCAGTGCTGAAAGGCTTCCTCGAGCCGGTCATCAAGGAGAAGGTGAATTACGTTAATGCCGAGCTGATGCTGCACAACATGGGCATAGAGATGGTCGAGAGCAAAAGGTCGCAGCTCGATAAATATACGAACCTGATCACCGTCAAGTTTACTACCAAAAAAGGAACTCAGAGCGTGTCGGGCACTATATTCGCGAAGGAGGAAATGCGCATCGTGGATTTCTTCGGGTATAAGCTTGATTTTGAACCGAGCCCGTACATACTGGCGGTTCAGAATATCGACAAACCCGGCATAATCGGCCGTATAGGAACAGCACTGGGT
>JAEYOM010000160.1 GCA_023411715.1 Bacillota bacterium
ATACAAAACTTGCCGACCGCCTCATCAGTCTCAAAGATCCCGATGCCCGCCCCATTGTCAAAGGGAAAATTGGAAAGCGTGTGGAATTCGGGTATAAGCTTCAAATCCAAGAGATTGAAGGCGGGATCGTAACAGGCTACCAACTGTACAAAGGCAATCCGTGCGACAAAATTCTGGTGAAGGATGCTCTGCAAAAGCTGCTTTGTTACTGCTCCATTGTTTTTGAAGTCCGTAAACCGTCCGAGGTGTAGGTATATTCGGCAGTGGTGTTGCTTGTCGTGACTTTCACAAGCTGGTAAAATTGTATTATAACACAAAGGCTTCCAAGGTTTAATACCTTGGAAGCCTTCATTTATTTGCTTGCGAGGTAATATTTGGACTTGCGACCTTCGGGTTTGAAAATTATATCGTCAAACTATTTGCATAGGACTATTAAAAAATATTTTACAAATAGTATCTCTATCCATGCTATCTTCTAAAGCACAGATCACTGCGCCAATGACCGGCAGCTTGTCGAGGAGCTTGAATTCGATTATCCTTTCGTAGTTTTTAGAACATATTTCTTCTTTTAAGGCATTGATAAGCGTAGCATTGCATCCTTTCGTCATCACCGATCCAGCCAGAATGATTTCGACCGGTTTGTTTTCTACAAAATCCAGCTCCCTGAAAATACCGTTGACAGCAGTCGCCAGATTTTTCCCAAGTTCGCTTAGTATATTGACAGCACAGGCATCTCCTTTGTTTGCCGCATCAAAAACAATTACGTTCAGATCAGATATTTTTATGACTCCCTGGTTGACCTTTTCCAATAGATTATCTATAAAACTGTATTTTGAATCCACCTTTAACATCTCGGGAATCATATCAACCATACAGCTGTATTCTCCGCATCTGAAATAATAGTTGTAAATCGTTTGGATGAATCTTTCGCCTATGTATACACCTCCGCCTAAATCCCCAGTAATATTTCCCTGCCCCCCTATTTGAATTCTCCTTCCATGATGATCTATTCCCGCAACACAGCAGCCTGTACCGTTTACTACACCGATCCCATATCCTTCCCTGCATCCGGCCTTGATTCCTAAATAAGCATCGTTGCATAAAGAAAAGTCTTTGATGCCCAGCTCCATTATTATTCCTGAAACAATCCGGTGCTGTTCCGCCGTATCTACTCCTGCCATTCCAAAAACACTTTTAACGATTTGTTTTTCGTGGATATTGTTTCGTTTCAATATATAATTAAAGAGTAATCTCAGCTCACTCTTTAAATCTTGAAAACCGCCTTTCAGAACTTCATGGTTCGTCGGGCCCCAATTTACCAGGTCGACCTCGTTTCCGTAAATATCATAGAGCGCACACTGCGTTTTGGTTCCTCCCCCGTCACACCCCAAAACGAATTCATCCATATATATAGAGCCCTCCCCTAAAAAACTGCGGTAAAAATTCTTTATTCGCTTCAATCATTTCATCGAGCAGAGGTTTCGCCTTGTTGTAATCACCGATTAAAGGGTGTACCAATAATGAGGAAAGGGCCGCATTATAATCTCCGTATAGTCCGGCTTTTACTGCTAGCCTTTCATAGGCCTTTACAGACTTCATCATTCCTATAATGAAATCATTGTCGAATTTATCAACTTTCACAGGTGTCGCCCCTTGTTTATTTACCACACACTTAACTTCTACTACATCATCATTATCCATAAAGTGCAGAGCTCCATTATTCTTGACATTAACTACATGCACTAGATTTTTATCGTTCTCTATTGAGTCGATCAGAGAAACCGCTGCCGTAGAATAATATGCCCCGCCTCTTTGTTCCAGCAGTGCAGGCTTTTCAGTCAGATTTATATCCTTATACATTCGAAGGAGTTCTTTTTCTATCTCTTTACATACTTCTCCCCTTGTTTTTCCGGCTTCCTTATAATGCTTTATTTGAGCTTCCCTGAAATAAAAATAATTCAGATAAGTTGATGGAATTGCTTTTGTAGCGTGGAGCAAGGACTTTGGGAATTCCATACCGGAAATATTTTTCATTGCCGTAACAGACAGACCCTTATCGATCAAATCAGGCAGGATATCCTTCCCGTCCGCATATATCCTTGTGATCCAGCTCAAGTGGTTTAATCCGACATAATCATAGTCGAATCTTTTCGTACCTGCCGGCAGCATTCCAGCCGCATCCTTGATCATACTGGTTGGGCAGTTGCATAAACCGACCATCCTTATCCCTGTATTGTTTAATATCGCTTCCGCCATTATTCCCGACGGATTAGCAAAGTTAATAAGCCAGGCATCCGGAGCCAGCCTCTCCATTTTCTGCGCAACATTCATAATAACAGGTATCGTACGCAATGCTTTCATGAGTCCGCCTGCGCCTGTGGTCTCCTGTCCGAGAAGGTCATATTTCATCGGTATTTTTTCATCCCTGATTCTCGCATCCAATTTCCCGACCCGGACTTGAGTCAAAACATAATTCGCGCCGCTTATCGCCTCATCCAGATCTTCTGTCATTACAACCGTGCAGTTTATAGACTTTATTTTCAGCATTCTTTCTGTAAGCGCGCCGATAATCTCCATCTTTTCTCTATCAATATCCATTAAATAAATAGAAGTCACATTTAAAAATTCTCTTCTTTCGATGAAGCCTTCGATTAATTCAGGAGTATAGGTACTTCCGGCACCTATGACCGCTATTTTTAAATCTCTCATTTTAGCCACCCTTTTTATGACACGGGTTTTTCAACCCAAAATTCCCTCGACGATAATCTCGAATTAAGTCAATTTTCTTTTCCATGGTCGTTTTTCATTATAGTCACAGGAGTTCTTGAATTTTAAATTGGAAAAAATGGCAGGCAGTTTTCTACCCGCCATTTTCTTCAGCCAATGTATTATTTTTTGTTTTCCTTTAATACCTTGTTAACTTTCTCCTGTGTATTCTTGCAGTATTGCTCAGCGGGGGCGCCGGTATTTTCATTCGGCCCCATCTCATTTATTATTGCGTCAATGATTTGCGACGAGTTGGACACCAGGTGGTTATATGCCTCAGTACCGTATTTGATACCACCGTCAACAACTGCTTTCATTGCCGCGGGGTCAACACCCTTGACAGAAGAGAAATACTTGTCATATGCAAGCTTATTCGCAGGAGGATTGTTGGCCTTATCTATTGCAATCTCCTGGACATCCTTCGAAGTCAGGTACCTGATCCATTCCAATGCTTCCGCAGGGTGTTTGCTGTCTTTTAGTATCATGAGCGGATCTACGTAAAGCACATCTCTTGCCTTGTCGTTACCGCCCCATGGTATGGCTGCCACACCTATCTGGAAAGGGCAATCCTTTGCTGATGCAAGTACCCATGCTCCGGTCGCATACATTCCGACCTTGCCGGTTGCAAATACCGCACCGTTGCCCATTGCTTTCACATCTTCCTGTGTTGGAGCTACCTTATCCTTGTAGATCAGATCCGTATATCTTTGAGTCGCCTTTATGGCCTCCGGTGAGCCGTAGTAACACTCGGAAGGATATCCGCCGTTTGTCCACGTATCATCCGAATATACTTTTGCGCCAAAGTAAATAGGACGCATATCCCTGTCCGACCACTCGTCGAATTTCAAACCAAACTGACAATCTTCCAGGTTCGGTGAAATTGTTGTAAGTTTTTTTGCAACCTCAACCATTGCATCGAATGTCCAGCTCTTATCCTCATAGTCTGTTGTAGGATAAGGAAGTTTGGCCTTATCGAACATGTCTTTATTGTAGAAGAGCATGGACACGTATGCGGAAACAGGAATACCATACTGTTTCCCGTTGACATTGTAGATCTTCAGGAGGTCATCCCTTACTCCTTCATCAACCGGATTATATTTAGCATCAGACATTAGCGGAGTAAGATCAAGGATCATGTTTTTATTATAATATTCAATAAATCCACCGGCGCCATAGTGCGACGTAACATCCGGACTTGTACCGCCAGCAATCATTGTTCTGAGTTTAGCGTCAAATTCTTCATATGGAACAGTAATAAACTCCATCTTGACGTTGGGATGAGTTTTTTCAAAATCAGGCATAACATCCTTGATCCAGGTTTTGTCTTCATTGCCGATTGTAAAATGCGAAATTGTTACCTTCTCACCTGAGTTAATCTGGCTTTGTGTAACTGCCGCAGCATTACTGTCTGCTTGTGAAGCCTGGGTACTTGCTTGCTGTGATGCACCGCCGCACCCTGATAGGGACATTGTCAGAACCATTACTGAAACCAACATCAAAAAACAAAACCTTACTTTTCTATTCATATAAATAATCCCCCTTTTCATATCTCGATTTTATTTCATGGATGCCTTACATATTCAGTCTGTCCAGCCTTCACTATAAATGCCGGCATTTTTACAGATCAGTCTGAACCGACCATATTTATGTAAATTTTAAAGTGTGTTGAACTCTGTCAGATCCTATAGCGCACAAAAATTTTTTACTCATTTGAGACCTGAAATCGCAATACCTTCAACAAAATATTTTTGAGCCCGTATGAAAATAACAATTATAGGCAGCAAGGCCAGGGCATTTCCGACCATGATCGTATTCCATGGAATTTTCAGTCTGAAAGGAGAGTATTGGCTTGCCAATCCGATAGGCAGCGTATACATCGAATCCGTACTCAGGTATATAACCGGAGTAAATAAGTCGTTCCAGCACCATATGAACATAAAGATTCCTACCGTAGCCAATGCGCTTTTGCATAGCGGTATCGCTATCTTCCACCATGTCCCAAGTTCACTGCAGCCGTCCATTCTCGCAGCTTCGAACAGACTGTTGGGAACTGTGGTGAAAAATTGCCTTAGTAAAAATATGTTGTATGCGCTACCAAAAAACGCCGGGGCAATCAAAGGCAATAATGTGTTTACCCAGCCAAATGTTTTAAATACCAGAAATTGCGGAATTACCAGTGCAGGGGCCGGTAGGAGCAATGTGCTGATGATGACCATAAAGAGTAAATTCTTGCCTCTCGCATTATACCTGGCAAATCCAAATGCAACGAGCGAGGATGACAGAAGAGTTCCGATTGTAGCTAATGACGCTACGATGATGCTGTTTTTATAATAGGCAAGCAGGCTGATTTTACTGAATATGTCAATGTAGTTCCGCCAGGCTATGTCTCTGGGTATTATTGTCGGTGGAAATAAAAACATTTCCTTGTCGGTTTTTAATGATGTCGAAAGCATATAAATCAATGGCAAAAGCATTAATAACGCTATAATGACAAGCGCCGCATACGTTATAACTGAGCCAAGCTTGACACGCCTGCTGCTATGAAGAGATGAAGAATTCATCAGTTTTTGCCTCCTTCATAATATACAAACTTATCTGAAGTTTTAATTATGATAAATGAAACTATGGTCACCACAGCAAGCAAAATCCACCCTAAAGCAGAGGAGTACCCGACTTTCCAGTCTGAAAACGCGCTCTTGTAAAGGTAAAATACATAGAACCATGTTGCGTACTGGGGTCCGCCCTGGGTCATAACATAGGCTGGCGTAAAAATCTGAAATGCATCTATCATAGTCATCATAAGCTGAAATAATATTACCGGCGAGATCATTGGAAGCGTAATATTTAAAAATCTCCGTACAGGGCCGGCTCCATCCAGAATTGCCGCCTCATAATAAGTTTCCGGAACCGATTTCAGCGAAGCAAGAAATATTACCATTCCTCCTCCCACGCCCCATAAACTCATAATGATTACTGCAAAAAGCGCTGCGCGGTAATCTAAAAGCCACGCAGGACCATGGATACCAAAAAGAGACAGAAAAAAATTGACCAGGCCAACTCTGGGATTGAACAGCCACAGCCAGGTCAAAGACATGGTTACACCGGAAATCATGCTTGGAAAATATAATGCAGTCCTGAAAAAATTCTGAAATGCCCTAATACAATTTAGCAGCATTGCAAAGCCAAGCGATACCACCATCCCTAACGGAACACCTATTGCGGTATAAAGGAGGGTTGCCTTGATGGATTTATAAAAAACATCTTCATGAAACAACATTTTGTAATTTTCCAGTCCAATAAACTTAGCAGGCGTTATTGCGTCGTATTGCGTAAAGCTATAATATAATGAACTTATTACAGGATAGGCTGTAAAAGCCAAAAAGCCAAGTATCCAAGGTAAAATGAATAGATAAAAATGAAACTCCTCTCTTGATCGCTGCTTGATTTTCATACCTACCTTTTACCCCCTGTTAAAAATAGTCGAATTTACAAAGCGAAAATAAGTTTTCATAAATCAATTATAAGAAAATACTCCAGGCAAATCTTTACGTATCTTCTGAATAAATTTATATATTATCTTATTTTCTAAAATCCTTTGGAAGCTTTCCGGTGTATTTTTTAAAGCAGCTTATGAAGTGAGGCAGGCTGAAGAAACCGCAGTCTCCGGCAATATCGATTATCTTTTTCTCTGTTTCGAGAAGCATTTTAGATGCCTGTACAATTCGAATTTTATTTATATATTCCATTGGCGTTGAACCTAAATACCGTTTGAAGACGAGATTGAAATTTGATGAGCTCATATTGACAAGAGATGCAAGTTCTTCTAATTTTATTTTCGTATGATAGTTTGATTTTATGTATTCAAATACAGGAAGGAATAATTTGTAGTTTTTTATCATATTGCGGGTTTCCGAGTTACGTTCCAATTCGAAGCATCTGTGAATAACAGCAGTGATTTTCAACAATAATGCCTTGATAATAAGCTTATGTCCCAAGGTCTTTCCCTGATTTTCCCTGAAAATCTCAAATAACGTATTAACAAGAATATCATAGTGCTTATTTCCCTGTTCAATTCTGTGATATGACATTTTCCCCAATTCCCAATATATTTGGATACCTTCCATTTCAAACGCATATCCTACCCCGCTCCATAATAGATCAGGCATAAACAGTACAACCTGCACGACGACATCTTTATCATTATAGGCAAGATGTATCTCGTTACTGCCAATGATAAAAATATCTCCCGCCTTGAAAGAATACTCGCTGCCATCAATAAAGTACGTTCCAGTCCCCTGTTTTATAAAGCATATTTCAATGTATTCATGATAGTGTAACATAACGCTTGATTTATCAATGCCATAAGTTTCACTTATAACTATGGGAAAATCATCTTTCATTATGTGATTATTTTTTAAAGTTTCCTCAAAGCTAAATTTCTTATATGTATTTCCTTCAGTTTTCAAAATCGGTTCACTCCCATATTACTTGAAGAGTTAGTTGGTATTCGCTTCTTTATGTACAATAGAAGTATTAATAATCCAGATTAAAATAAATATAAATCTTTGCATGCGATATCACATGGGTATTTTAATCACTCAGGAAATACAGATTGCTTTAAATAAAGTATAGCACAAATATTATTTACGGAATGAATAATAGAGGAAGTATTATTTGCAATAAAAACTCTCAGACAATTTGCCTGAGAGTTTTATTGCAATGGTTGCGGGGGCAGGATTTGGACCTGCGACCTTCGGGTTATGAGCCCGACGAGCTACCGGACTGCTCCACCCCGCGATATATTGTCTGCCGTTGAAACATCTCGTATCTCAACCGCGCTTATACAGTATAACACCGAAAATCCAATATTGCAAGCAAATTGCGAAACAATTTTAAGCCAATTTACGCCACTTTTTATGGCAAAATCAACCACTCAACAGACCGTAGTCGGTTTTACCCAAGCCGGGATCTTGTCATTTGGTAACTAAGTTAGATCGACCTGATAAAAACGGTTTTCATGAAACAGCATGTTTCTGAAACATAGATTTATTGATCTTTGACACTTGAATATGTGAGATACCAGGCCCCTTTTGCCCCTTTAGGCCATCATCTTA
>JAEYOM010000164.1 GCA_023411715.1 Bacillota bacterium
ATGCTTCCCGATGGCACTTCGGCCATTGTGTATCAGATTGCCGGGAAGGATGGAGATTCGGAGATCATCTGCGCTGTGCTTGATACAAGCGGGGAGGTTGTTCGGACCCTCAGGTTGACCGACAATATGACCGAGGATGTGAATCCTCAAATCACTACTGCAGAATTTCATGATGGAGTAAAGCGGTTTGTTGTTGGCTGGAACGCGCAAACAGAGAGCGCTGAAAGCACCGTTCAGATGGTTGCAGTCAACCAAGATGGAACACTTTACCCTGAATTTTCACTGGAGGTGTCCGACAGCACCGGTGCTGCCTATTATTCAAACTTCCAGTTCACCAAGGGTGTGAACAAGCTTGAGGATTTGTCGCTGATTTGGAGCCAACCCGAGGATGAGGACAAAGACGGTACCTATTCGTACAATATTTTCGGAACAAAGCTTCTTGTGTCGGATGACAATACCGTTTCCCCCTCTGGAAAGCAAAAGCTGCTGGCGCTTGAAGAAGGCCGTACCTTGGATTCTCTGGATTCATGGATAGATCCGTATACAGGAAAGGTACATTTCGTTATGCTCCTGACCGAGGCAAGCGGGGTATCAACCCTTGCTACGGCCATTGCAGAATACAATAACGATTTTACGGTAAAGGAACCGGATTATGAATACGAGGATTTGCTGCCCGGGCTGGATATGCCGGTAATGTTCACGGTAAAAAATGATGGGATCGACGCCATCTCGCATATCCGCATTGAACTGGGCGGGCAAACCTTTGAATATGAGGACGAAAATATCGCTTCGGGCGAAACCAAGACTTATCTCGTTTCTTATTCGGTGCCTGAAACAATAACCAATACTAATTTTTCAATTACTGCACAGTTTGGAAAAACAGGCGATACATGTAGTCATACAGGTGTTTTGAAACTGGACATCCCTGATGTTGGAATTCATCAGATTAACAGCACCAAGGAGACTCAGCGCGAGCGCGGTTTCCGAGTATTGCTTCAGAATACTTCATTTGCCGATTTGAAGAAGGGAACGCACACCGTGAAGCTGGAAGTCTGGGATCACTCCGATTTTACAGAGGGGTCGCCTTTAAAAACGCTCACCGTTTCAGAGGATGATTTTGACATGCTCAACAATAGTCTTCTATCCGTAGATGTAACCCTGACCGAGGATGATTTGCAACAGCTTCTTGATGAAAGGGGAGAGCTTCCTGACGGCGGAGCGTGGCTGCTGTTCCGCACAGTGCTGGCCGAGAACGGAAATATTATTGAAGATGCAGACATATCCAACGATTTGGATTTTGTGAATATTTACAGTTTGATTGAAAAAAACGGTACTTCAGTATCGCTGGCGAGCCTATCCGAGACCACTGACGGAAAGACCACCGTACAGGTGGAGGCATTTAACAACTCCATGCAGCCCATCAATAACGGGAACATTATTGTTACCCTCCGGGACGAAAATGGCAATGCGCTGGATACGCAACAGACTTACAGCTCCTCAGGCGGCAGCAGCCTTTTGGCTATACCGGGCGAAGAGTCTAAAAGGGCAAGCGTTCAACTTAACCATACCGGCTACACGGCAGATGTGACCTTTGCCCGTGTATCAGGGGAAAGCTCCCTGCTCTCAGTGCTGAATCTTACCGGTATCCCCATGGAATTTAACCCCGGCGTGTTTGAGTATCATCTTAAGACTTACGGCCTTAATCAAACCATACTCACCGCTGTGGCGGAAAATCCGGAATCCACCGTTTCAGTTACGAAAAACGGCGTTCCGGTATCAATTTCAAGCCCAATTCCCATGTCATACGGAACCACAGTTTTTGTCATCAAGGTGACTACCGGTGAGGCCAATAAAACCTATACGGTTAGGGTTGAAAATAAAAGACTTGATGAAGGCACGGCTCCCGTAAAAGATGACCCGGTCATTCCCAATAAACCCGATCGCGGTGAATCGGGCAGTTCCCTTGCAGAACTGACCATAGGCGGAATTAGGCAAAGGGAATTAAATATAATCCAGAGAGGCGGGCGTGCAGTGGTATCCCTGGGTTCTCTGGCACAGGAGCTTTTCTCCGGGGGCACCGATGCAGTTTTGAATATACCCACAATTCCTGGGGTGGAGGGCTATACGCTTGAAATGCCGGCCAATAGCCTTGCAGGCCCGTATACAGGAGCTGCCATCACTGTTTCCACTGAGCTGGGAAGCATACGCATTCCTGCCGGAATGCTGATGGGAATGGAAGGTCTTGAGGGAAAAACCGCAGGGATCACCATTGACATATACGACAAATCAAAGCTACCGGAAAATATCAGGGCAGACGTTGGCGATCATCCGATAATATCCCTGACGCTTACGCTTAATGATGAGCAGGTCGGTTGGAATAATCCTGAGGCACCGGTGACGGTGAGCATACCCTATACACCTACAGCCGAGGAGCTAAAAAACCCTGAAAGCATAGTGATCTGGTACATAGACGGCAGCGGCCATGCGGTTTCGGTACCTAACGGGCAGTATGATCCGGTCACAGGCACAGTAACATTCTCCGCCGCCCATTTCAGCGAATATGCCGTGGTTTATAATCCTGTGCACTTCAACGACGTGGCGGCAGGTGCGTGGTATAACAAAGCTGTGAGCTTCATTGCGGCAAGAGGTATAACCCTTGGCACAGGCAACGGAAAGTACAGTCCTGAAGCCACGCTGACACGGGGTGATTTCCTTGTACTTTTGATGCGGGCTTATGATATCAAAGCAGACGAGAATCCCAAGGACAATTTTAACGATGCGGGAGATACCTATTATACCGGTTATCTTGCTGCAGCAAAGAGGCTTGGTATATCTGAAGGAGCGGGAAACAACATGTTTGTTCCGAATAAAGCTATTACACGTCAGGAAATGTTTACTCTGCTGTATAACGCGTTGAAAGTAATAAAGCAGCTGCCGGAGACGAATAATTCTGACGGGGTTGGCCGGAGCAAACCGCTTTCCGGCTTTACAGACGAGGAACAAATAGCTCCCTGGGCCAGGGAGGCCATGACACTGCTGGTTGAAACCGGTATTGTCAACGGTAATGCCGAAAAGCTTATACCAGCGGAAATAACTACAAGAGCGCAAATGGCACAGGTGCTGTATAATATGATGGCAAAGCTAACCGGGGACTGAAGTAGGGAAATAATCAGGACATGGTGATTATGCTCTTACCACATCTTGCCATAGACCGGATTATAATTAAAGCCCCGGCTCCACATATAGGTGTTCGTAAAGGTTTTCCAAGTATCCTGGATTTGCTTTTTGACCTCTTTTATCGAATACAGGGAGATTTGTTCCGGCATCGCTTTGGAATAAGAACACCGGCTCAATAGTAACAAAAACCTCCGGCCGCAAGGCACCGGAGGTTTTTGAGTTGGATTAACTTAAAATATCTATCCCGTCAGTCGGGGTCAAAGCAGATTTCCTCGCCGCCTTCAGTCTCTTTTTTCTTCCGGTAAAAAGCGAGGAAGAAAATGGCCACTGCCGCTGAGACAGCAACGGTAAGGTAGATGGATTTATAGCCCTCATCCAACGTGGATTGATACATGGTCTCTAGCCGATCTTTCCTGTGGTCTATCTCGACGAGATAGTTTGATTCTGCCGTCTTGAAGGCGCCGGGGACTGCGTCGCTGAGCGCCTGTAACTGCCGTAGTAGTGTCGTCATCTCACCCTTGGCCGTTGTCATCTGATCGAGCGCTGTTTTCATATCATTCTGGTTTTTCCTGTTTTCTTCGATTTTTGTGTTCATTGCGTCGATGGCGCCCTCCAGTCCTGTGATCTGCACTTGCAGGTCGGCCGGGGATTTAACCTGGGCCAATATCTCCTGAGCACTCTTCGGGACGGCCGCTTTTGCCTTCGGCGGGAGCAGGTCGAGTACAGACATCCCGTTCGGCAGAGGCCCGGTCAGCATTGGAGCATAAGCCTTCAACTGTTTCAGCGCATCCTGCTGCTGCCTGAGAGCTGCCTGCATACCGGTAATTCCCTGTCCGATTCCGTTATAACCGCTCTGCAGCTTTGATATGCCGGTTTCCAACTCGTCAAGTCCGGAGTTAATACCGTCCATGCCGCTTTTGATCCCGCTCTGTATCTTACCGATGAGCTCAGGCGACTTCTGGTCGAACATGCCGGCTGCGAATTCCTTAGTAACTGAGGTGATCGTCGTCACATCGGACGCTTTGAATTTCTCAAGCAACTCGTCCGATATTGTGACACTGCTATCGGTTTTGTTAAAGTCCAGCTTGACGCTCTCCAATGACGATAAATCGGGGATATCAACGCCGCTTAGCTTCTGCGACATGCTTGGATCACTTTTTAGCGTATTCAATTCATTGTTTATTTCCTGGACGTACGGCAGATCAGGTATTCTGATCTCATCCGGCAGGACGGCCGTAATGTTTGACTGGACAGCACCGCCGGCATGGGCAATAAAGCCAACCATCAGCGCCGGGGCAATTGTCGTACCGATAGAGCGTATGAGCGACAGCGTCGCAAGTCCGGCGCTCGCATCTTTATCACGGACGTTTTCCAGCATCATGTAATTAATCGGTGCTCCCATTGTAAAACCTAGGCCAAAGCCCAGCAGCATCAAGCTCACAATGACGGTGACGGCATCCGGAGATGTTACCGTGACAAAAATCAGAAACAGTGCACCTGCAACTGAAATCGCAAATCCCAGGAGCAGGACCGCCTTTGCCCCAAATTTGTCGATGAGCTTTCCTGACAACGCCGCGGAGACGCCGGCCAAAAGCCCGAGAATCATTGTAAAATAACCGCCGCTTCCAGATCTTACCTTCAACGCATTTTCTGAGAACTGTGGAATAAACACAATCCCCATCATTATGAATCCGGCGGCAAAGCTGACCAGAAGCGTCATGACGATCCGGAGGTTCGTGAAATAGGCAAGATTGATAATTGGGTCCTGTGCCTTCTTTTCACTGAGGATGAATACCGGCAGGAGGACCACAAAAATGATCAGGTACGGATAGACCGAGGTGCTTGCAAAGGTCTCCTTAAAATTGAAGAAATCGATATTTCTTAGGCCGTACAGAAGAGAAAGCACCATCGCCGCAATAATGAGAATGCCGAAGACATCGGTTTTTTTACCGTTCGTTTCCTTATTATTCGGCAGGACGACAGCCCCGGCGATGATGATAAACGCAGTAATCGGAACATTGATAAAAAAGATATACTGCCAGTTCTGTGTGCCGAAAAGGTCAAGAATGGCACTTCCTGCCAGAGAGCCGAAAATATTTGCAATGCCATAAATGGCACCGACAAGGCCCAGTGCCATTCCCCGTTTTTCCGGCGGGAATGATGTACCGAACTCTGCCGTGGCGATCGGCATGATACCGCCGCCGCCGATGGCCTGAAGTGCCCTGGCCCCTATCAGAAACCCAAAGCCGCCGAAATAGTGCGACAGTCCGCACAGCAGCGAGCCGAGCCCAAAGAGAAAAATGCTCAGCATATAAATCGTTTTGCGGCCGATTCTGTCGGCCAGTTTTCCCATGATCGGGATACTGGCAGCGTAAGCCAATGTATATATTGTAATCATCCAAATTCCTGTCTTATCGTCAACCATAAAATTATTCTGGATGATCTCTCTGGCGGGAGTGACGATACCTGTGTCAATCGCGCCCATGAAAATGCCGGCCAAATAGACAATCATAATCATAGCGAAGCCGGACTTCTCTTTTCTATTTTCCATTTAAATTCTCCCAATTCTCAAGACCTGTGACAACGTTAGCAGCCATTTTTCCAGCAATACGCGAAAAAGCTTCTATATCTTCCTCTGAAATATCGTTATAAATGGCCTCGTTCCATATTTTTAGGAGTTTCCAGAAGACATCTTTAACACAATAAGCCTTTTCCGTTAGCGTAATGACTTTTTCGCGCTGGTTATTTTCATTGACGGCCCTGGTAATAAACGACTTTCCTTCGAGTTTTTGCAGTGTTTTGGCGACAGACCCCTTATCGATCATAAAATATTTCGCTATCTCCTCCTGATTTGGCTTATCATGACTGTAGAGATACATAAGGATGATCTGTTCAGTCGCCGTAATATTGAAATCGGAAAGACACCTGGAAAGAAATATTTCGCCTCCTCTGACAACAATAGACAAATCACTGCTCAGCAAATATTCAACCTCCATTCTGTTGTAAAGACAACTATCGCATATTTGAATATTATAAGCAGTGAACAAGCCTATTGTCAATAATTTTTTCCAACTATATGGAAGCATCTTAATTTTTTTAACGGTTTGTATTAATATATATTATGATCACGGACATTGATCCGGGACAGGAAATTTTAGAGTCGTTGGGCGAAGTGTTTACCGGAGATTGCGTCCAAACTTCTCGAATACGGAGGGGAATAAAGTCCATGAAATCACTGATTGTATATCACTCTGCTTATCATAATAACACTGAAAAAATAGCCAGGGCATTTGCCAGTAAGATTAATGCCGACCTATTAAGTCTAAAAGACTCCGAAAAAATTAAAATTGATAATTACGATCTTATCGGATTTGGGTCCGGAGTTTATAACGAAAGAATGTCTCAGCAATTATTAAATTATGCCGGGAAATTAGATTTAAAGGGTAAGAATGTTTTTGTTTTTTCAACAAGCGGAGCCGGGATGGGATTTTATAATAACAAATTAGCCAATCTATTAAAGTCAATGGGGGTAAGATACAGGGGGAGCTTTGCGTGTAAAGGGAGTTTTGTCAGCAGAGATTTCAGCAAGAACAGAATATTTGAGATATTAGGCAAATTTGCAGAGGGCCATCCTAACGATAAAGACCTTTACAAAGCAGAAAAATTTATTGAAAATATGGTTGAACAGTGTAAAGCGTAGCTTTCCATGATTTACGGACACCTTGAGAAATATTTTGATTTCAATTAGTAATTGGTAATATAATGCAATAGAAGCTTAAATAGAGAGGATTTTGAAAATGAAAAATGTTGTAATAACTGGAAGTACTCGCGGCTTAGGCTTTGAAATGGCAAAAGAATTTTTAAAGGCAGGATGTAATGTGACCATTTCCGGTTCAAAACCTGAATCCTTTGACAAAGCAAAAGAAGAGCTGAAGGAATTTGAAAACCAGTTTATCTATATGGCTTGTAATGTAAGAAATGTTGCTGAAATAAAAAGCCTATGGCTGAAATCAGTTGAAAAGTGGGGGAGAGTAGACATATGGATCAATAATGCCGGACGGAATTGTCCACGTGAATCTTCCTGGAGCACACCTGATGAAGACATCGATACAGTCGTTGACACCAATATAAAGGGTGTTATATACGGTTCCAAAGTAGCCGCTGAAAACATGCTTAATCAGGGACAAGGCCAGATTTGGAACATGGAAGGTCTAGGCTCCAATGGTTCGGTTATTGAGAAAACTATTTTGTATGGAACCTCAAAATCTGCTCTTACTTATTTCACTAAAGGACTGGCGAAAGAATTAAAGGATTCTCCCGTAAAGGCTGGCAGGCTGTCTCCGGGCATGATGCTTACGGAATTTATGACAAAGTCGCCTACTGGAGAAGTTTCCTCGGTTACTCAAGATAAAAATTTCGGGAGAATTTTTAATATTCTTGGAGATAAGCCTGATACAGTTGCCAAGTTCCTCGTTCCCAGAATACTTAGCAATACAAAACAGGATGCACATCTGGTGTGGCTTACAAATCGCAAGTCCATGAAGAGATTTATAATGGCTGTTTTTAAAAAGAGAGACCTGTTAAATAACCCGAATCTATAAATACTGCAAGCTTGTTTGAATGTTGACAAAGCAAATAACGGGGATACCCGGAGCGAGGTTATGAATATAAAAAAGAAAATGAAAACAGGAAAGAAAATCGTAATATGCTTTATTGTGCTCCTGCTGATGGTTATCTGCTCGTTTCTTATATATGCCTCCAACTATTATCATGCCGACGATGTTGCAGTCGAGGCGGCAAACATTGACGGCAGTATAGATATATCAAACATAAACGGAGCGCTTGTGTTTGATCCGGGAAACGCCGATACTGCGCTGGTCTTTTATCCGGGCGGAAAAGTTGAATATACGGCATACGAACCGCTCATGATCAAAATTGCACAGAAGGGAATCCTTTGCATTCTGCCGGAGATGCCGCTCAATCTGGCGGTATTTGATATAAACGCGGCGGACACACACATTTCTGCATACTCTGAAATCCGGCACTGGTATGTAGGCGGGCACTCGCTTGGTGGAAGCATGGCCGCAAGCTATGCTTCAAAAAACAGTGATAAGGTCGAAGGCCTGGTTCTGCTGGCTTCATACTCGTCAGCCGATATATCGTCCGGCGGTATGAGAGCGCTGAGCTTATATGGCAGTAAGGACGGGGTGCTGAACAGGGAATCCTATCAGAACAATAAAAGTAATCTGCCTGTGGATTTCACTGAGATTGTTCTGCCGGGAGCTAATCATGCAGGCTTCGGATGCTACGGGCCGCAAAAAGGCGACGGGAAAGCAGGCATTACTTCTGAACAGCAGCAGACGGATACCGCTAAAGCCGTTGCTGAATTTTGCCTCACAGCAAAGGGTGAAGAATAAAGCTTATTGCAGGAACGGCAAGCTACTGGCTAATGTTGACTTCTAAAGTGAAAACGTATTTCATAATCTGAATTAAAAATAGTGGATAAACGAGGTGTGATATTATGGATTACAAAAAAGCGGCTTACTATTGGGCGGAAAAGGACGCGAAGGCATCCCCGATGGATCGTGACGCGCTTTTGGCTGAGATTGAGAAGTTTATTATGGCGCACAACACCTGTGCCTTGGCCACCGGCTTCGGTGATTTTGTTCGCTGCACGCCAATCGAATACAACTATAAAGACGGCAGATTCTGGCTGTTTTCTGAGGGCGGTATGAAGTTCCGCGCTCTGGAGGACAACAAAAATGTGTGCCTTGCCATCTATGACGGTTATGTTGGCCCTGGTCAATTGGGCGGAATGCAGATTGCCGGCACAGCGGAGCTTGTGGAGCCGTGGACGGGAGAATATATGGACTTGCTGGCGTTCAAGAAGATTCCTGTTGAGAGCATGAAAAAGCTGCCGGATGTAATGTACCTTATAAAAGTTACGCCCGTTTGTATTGACTTTCTGTGTTCTGAGTTCAAAAAGTCAGGCTTCGCTTCCCGTCAGCATTTGTGTTTATCTAGCGATGCTTAAGTGACCGGTTCATCGTGCTTTTGATACAATGGGCTCATTAAATTTATTCTGTTATTCGTTACCGGACAGATTTGGATTTTCTTTTTCAAAAGATTCTTTTAACTTAATTTTATATTTACCTATGGTTAGGGATTGCCTAAGTCCTTCTTTTATTCTGTCCCAGTATTGATTCTCCGTAATATTGAGACCCTTTATTAAATTGCCTATATCGAGATTCAGATAAAAGCCTGATAACTCATAAAAAATTTGAAGACAACACAAGTCAAATAATAACGTGCTTTTGATGCAATAATTCATATGCAACCGGTAGTTGCGAAGCATGCATCTATTAAGTTCTTTACTTTTCAGAGCCCCCACGACTAAACTTTAAATATAAAAATGGTAAAGGAGCAAAATCATGGACTTGGGAAACAGGATAAAAACTGAGCGTGAAAAATTAAATATGTCACAGGATGATTTGGCTCAAAAAATGGATATCTCACGCCAGGCAATTTCGAAATGGGAAACCGGAAGCAGCTACCCGGATATTGAAAAAATCTTAAGGCTGTCGGAGATCTTTAGTCTATCTCTTGATGAACTGGTTAAAGGTGATAAAAGCTTTCAGGAAAATCTAATCAAGGAGGGGAGGCGCAATATGTCGGGATTGACAATTTTAGGGTATGTATTGGTTGCGTTAGGCGTTATTACAGGTATTTGGGGTGGAGGACAATACTCTGTTAACCTTATGGACCCCAAATTTATGTCGTTTCTGGTCGGCGGACTATTTTTGCTAACTATTGGAATAGCCTTGATACGCAATGTTCCATCATGGCTTATATTAGGAGCTATATTCGTGACAGGAGCAGCTGCGATTGTGTACATGGTTGGACTAAAGATGCATATATACACATTATTAGCAGGGATAGTCGTAATTTTAGGTCTTGTGTTATGGCTTACCACCCTGGTTCTAAAGAGTAATTTCTATACGAAATAAGTGCAGAGGCGGATTCAATATCTGCCTGTAATGCGGCCCATATACCGCCACTTGAACATGGCAGCTTGATCTGAAGCTGTGGTTATATTGAATTTTGCTCAAAAAGAGGACCGGAACGGGAAAGGAAGATTCATGAAAAGCTTAGTTAGATCGACCTGATAAAAACGGTTTTCATGAAACAGCATGTTTCTGAAACATAGATTTATTGATCTTTGACACTTGAATATGTGAGATACCAGGCCCCTTTTGCCCCTTTAGGCCATCATCTTA
>JAEYOM010000008.1 GCA_023411715.1 Bacillota bacterium
TCAGATATCCTTCCGACGGGTCGTCGTACTTGCTGAGCCTTGCTATAACGTGTTCGTTCTTTGTAATGAACACATCTTCTTCCAGGCATTTCTTCAGATACCTGCCAAAGTTGTTTTTCATATCGGTTGCAGTTACTTTCAACTGGAACACCTCCCAAAACCTTCAAATAATAGCTATATTATAAATGTATTTTGTCTATTTGTAAATACAATTATGTCCATTTCGATGCGTTATATCAGCTATTTATTATAGACCCAAACGATGAAACAAAAGGACCGTCCGAAACCACTGAAAAACAGTACCTATGATTCCGTGCCTGCCTGTGTTACGGTTGTCCCCCTTCAAAAAGCGGAATACAAGCCACCAGCTCAAACCGGTTTTGGCGAACGGTCGTTTCCAGTGTGCCGCCGCAGCGCACAGCAATCTCCCGCATCCCGCGGATGCCGAATCCATGTTTTTCGGTGTCTGCTTTGCTTGTCAGGAAGGTGCCGCTCGCCTCGGTTGGCATTTCAAGGCAGCCGTTTTCCACGCGCAGCATCAGCATACCCCGATCTGCCCGTGCCCGCACGGTGATTTTTTTGTCTGGCGCGTCCCTGCCCGCTTCGATGGCGTTATCCAGTGCGTTGCCCAGCAGTGCACAAAGGTCAGTATCCGCAATGGGAAGCGCCTGCGGCAGCACAACCAAAACATCCTGCAGCAGACCGCAGCGCCCCATCTCCTCCAGCTTACAGGTCAGCACCACGTTGGCCAGCTCGTTTTCGCAGATTCGCTTTGTTCCGTGCAGCGCAGGGGAGGCGGTCAACTCCGCCAGATAGTTCTGTGCCTGCATGGTTTCGCCGCGCTCCAGCCATCCCTGGACCGCACTCAGATGGTTGCGGAGGTCGTGGCGGAGGGTTCGTACCTGCGTTTCCCTGCTCTGCAAGCCCTCGTAGTAGAGCTCCCGCATTCGGGCAAGCTGGGCGGCCTGTTCCAGTTCCTCATGTCGTGATAAAACCGCCATTGCCACAAGCAATGCCAGCGCCGAAAGAAACACGAATGGCAGTACGGTATAGGCGATTCGGTATTGCCCCACATCCATCTGATCACGACCGAAGCTGTTCCACAGTGAAAAGGATAGTACCATAATGAGCGGAGCGAGACTTAACAAGGCGCACAGCCCCCAAAGCCGCACCGGCAGTTCCAGCGCATTTCCTTCTGGATTTAGCTTGCGGGACAAAAGGTATACCATAGTCGCCGCCAGCATCTTCAAGACAGAGCTTATAATCGTCGGCCAGTCCCCTTGGCCCATAGGCAGAATATCGCGAGCAGTATCAAGGATCATTCCCATCCCAGTCATGAGCAGGTAAAATACTATCCCCACCATTGCCCGCGCTGTACGTTTTCCCTGGTAGAACAGCAAAAACATACCTATAAATGCCAGCAGAAAAAACAATAGGTTTTCATCACCGATCCACATTGGACCAATCAACCCTGTCCAAAACAGAAACAGCCGCACGAGATAGATCAGTTTTCCAGGCCTCTCCCGCAAAAAACACCGCGAAGCGCGGTCCAAAAGCCATGCCCCCACCAGCGAAGCTGGGTAGGTCAAAAACGAAAGAAGCAATACTGCAATATGTCTCACCACAATCACCTCATTCCAGCAGCGCGCGAGTCAGCGCAGCCATAGCCGCATTCTGATAGGAACGACTGATAGGCAGCACAACGCCGCCTTGCAGTGTCACCTCACTGCTGTCCACACGCTTCACAGCGGGAGCATAAACAAGATAGCGCTGATGAATACGGACAAAGCTATCGTCCACAAGCTCCTGCTCCACCTCATCCAGTTTTCCGTAAAAAGTGTAGGTACGCTCGTCTGTTATGCACTGAATCTGGCGCTTGTCCGAGAGAAAATACATGATTTTTGTTCGAGGAATTCGGTAAAAGCTATCTCCGTTCCGGCAAACGAATACCTCATTTGCGTTGCGGTAATGGGCGGACAGCGCACGGGTCAGAATATCGTCCAGCTGAGTTTCCTTCGCCGGCTTGAGCAGGTATCCCAGCGCTCTCACGGCATAACCGTCATAGACATAATCCGCGTATCCGGTGACGAATACAAGCTGTAGCTCAGCGTCCGTTTCGCGCAGTTTGCGGGCGGTATCCATGCCGTTGAGCGTCTGCATTTCGATATCTAAAAATACCAAGTCCAGCTCGCCCTGATGTTTTTCCATCCAGCCAAGGATACCTATGCCGGAGGAAAATTCATAGATTTGACTTTGTATTTCTCGTTTTCCCAGTAGACGCTCCAACGCCCAGCGCAGCGCCAAGCGAGCCTCACTTTGATCGTCGCAGATCCCAATTTGCAGCATAGTTCCACCCCCTTCCCAAAGCTATTGTATCACGGTGGCGCATATCAGCAAAACCAAACTTGTCAATCAAACCGTCAAACTTTACACTACCCCGCAAAAAATGACATCAAGGCTGTCAACAATGACATTGGCGTTTGCTTGTAGCTTTTTTCTGCAATACCATGAAAGCAACAAAGAAAGGAGCGATACTTATGTTACAGGTTTCTGATCTTCATAAATCCTATCAGGTAGGGAAAGCAAAACACGAGGTGCTCAAAGGTGTTTCACTGGAGGTGGATAAGGGCGAATTTGTTGCCGTCATGGGGCCGTCCGGCTCCGGCAAGACAACACTGCTCAATTGTATCTCCTGCTATATCCCGTCCGATGCCGGAAAGATCCTGCTGGGTGATACCGGCTTGGCCTCGCTCAACGAAGCAGCAATCGCCAAGGTGCGCAATGAGAAGCTGGGCTTTGTCTTTCAGGATTTCCTCTTGCTGGACGGCCTGACGGTACGGGACAACATTATGCTGCCGCGCATCATCGGCGGGCAGGTCAGCGCAGAGATGGAACGAGCCGCCGACCGTTTGTGTGAAGTGTTCGGCATTGCACACATCAAGAACAAATATCCGGCGGATATTTCTGGCGGCGAGAAACAGCGCACCGCTGTGGCACGGGCGCTCATCAATTCACCGGCGTTAATTTTGGCCGATGAGCCAACCGGAAATTTGGATTCCAAATCCTCCCGGGCGGTGATTGATTCGTTTTTGCAGGCAAAGCAGGAATTGGGCGCAACCATTTTCATGGTGACCCATGATTCCTTTGCAGCATCCTTCTGCGACAGAGTCATCATTTTACAAGATGGCACCGTGCGCCGCACCCTCACACATGGCAAGTCGGAGCGGCGGGCATTTCAGGATGAGCTGCTTCAGGTCATCCGCGACATGAGCGAGGTGATTGGGCAATGAGCAGCCTTTCAGATGTTTTCTCTGCACTTCGCAAAAAGAGCAGAAGTCAATATGCGCTGCTGTTCGGCTGCCTGTTCTTTTCGGTGCTGCTGATTACCGCCTACTGCCTGATGATGCGCTCGCCTACGGTCTTAAATGTGCTGCCGGTGGGCGGCGATTCCCGCAAGCAGGTGATGATGATTTTTGTGCTGGCCGTCGTCGGCTGCGGCGCGTTTACGCTCTATGCCACGGGGCTTTTTTTCCGGCACAAATCCAGAGAATCCGGCGTCTTTTTGGCGTTAGGTGCCTCCAAAAGCGAGATTGCCCGGCAGCTGCGGCGAGAGGCTGGCGTGATCGCCGCCCTTGCCTGCGCTCTGGGTATGGCACTCGGCACGCCGCTTGCATGGCTCGTCTGGAGCATCTTCCGCCTGACGCTCATCGACACGCCGGAGATGACGCTACTGTTTGATTTCCGCGCTTATTCCATTCCCGCAGTATTTTCAGTCTTTGTCATCACCGCAATGCTGTGGATGCTTGTCCGCTTTCTCGGGCGGGTAAATATTCTGGATATTGTCAGCGAGGAGCACCGGGCGGAGCCGATTCGTGCGGTGCCGCACTGGTTTGGATTTGCGGGAATCGGACTCGTCGTCGCCGGCGCACTGCTGGGTTATTTCGTGCCCAGCTTCTGTGTGCTGGTGCTGCATTGGTACGCCCCGGAGGGGCTGACGGCTGTTTTTTATCTGCCTGCCCTGATCGGCCTTTATATGCTGCTGCTTCACACAGTGGTCAATGGCTGGCGGCGGGGCAAAAGCCGGTATCCGCACCTTATTGCAACCGGGATGATGCAGTTTCAGGGGCGGCAGACAGTGCGCAATATGTTGGTAGTTACGGTGCTGGTTGCCGGCGCATATTTTGCAGCTTTCTATGCGCCCATGCTCGCCACTTCCGCCCAGCTGAGTGTGGCAGGACGGACGGTGGATTATGCGTTTTTCTACCCGGTGGGCAAAGCAATGCCAACCCAGTCAGAAATTGAGGAACTGGCAGCACAAAATGCTGTGGCCGTGAAGGACTATGTGTGTCAGCCTACCGCCACACTGGCTGTGGATGGTGATGACCATATTGAGACCTCCGGCAGTTTTGGCACAACCTATACCAATAAGTATGAACCGATGCTGGAAAGCGGACGCTTTTTCTCCGAAACCGCATGGAATGCCCTGACTGGGAACAGTCTTGATCTTGCGCCTGGGACAGTCGCAGGCGTCTTTAATACAGAGGGTTACGGCGGAGGGATTTTCGGCAATGACATCTCGCTGATCACCAATCCAGTGACGGGGCAGACGCTCTCTGTTCAACCGAGCGATATCATTTTGAAAAACGATGTTCTCTTTTCCTGCCGTGTGCTGGACGACGGCGATTACGCCGCCATCACGCAGGGCCTGACCGATGATTGGCGCGAGCAGCAGGTGCTGTTCAATGTGGAAAACGACAGTTATCCCTTTGCCAAAGCACTGTTTTATCGAATCGTGGCCCGGTCGGACAGCGACATGGCAGTTATCAGTGCCTATGACCGCGTGACTCGGGATGTGTATCACGCTCGTGGCGAGGATTACTTTGACCCAGAAAATGCTGAAAAATACGGTATTCCTGTCATTGATTATACACAGCCAGACAGCACGGAATTTCGGCAGAACTGGATGTATATGCCGCTGTTCCGTATTTTAGATCAAGCCGATTTTGCCACAAATATGGCGGTGTTTTTGCTGCTGTTTATCTTTGTAGCCATACTTTGTTTTGCCGCCGTTGGCGTAATTCTGTTCACCCGCAGTATGACCCTTGCCATGACGAACGCATGGGTCTATGAGGATCTGCGAAAGCTGGGTGCTTCCAACCAGTACCTCCGCAAAACGGCGCAAGGACAAATCTCCCGGGTCTTCAAAGCGCCGATTATTACCGGAACACTGCTGATTCTGGCCTTTTACATCCTGATCCTATATGGCAACGGCGAAGGAGCCATTACCTCATCTGAATGGGCGGGTCTTGGCAGCTGTCTCATCGTCGTAGCAGCAGTCTCCTTGTTGTTGTACTGTCTGTACCGCTTTACGCTGTACAGCAGCTGCAAACTGCTGGGCATCGAAAAAAGCCACTGAAGCATGCCTATGTATTCTTTACGCACAATACATCAAGGCCGCACGGGAAACCGTGCGGCCTTGATGCTCTCTCAATCGGTATTTAATTTCAAGACGTTCTTATGCGGAGTCACACTTGAGTGCCTCTGATTTTTGACGAACAAATAAAAAACCCGGTATCACCGGGCTCATGCATCTGGACCTATTTTTGTTTGACCTTCTTATCGAGGGCCTTACCCAGACTATACCATGAGTCCCGTAATTTGAATCTAAGTTCTTCGTCGACCGTACGTTCAATAATGTCATTGAGGCTGCGTCTCATCTGAATATACTCTATCATTACGAATTCGTCCTTCAGAAGGATCTCCTCCATGCCTTCTATCCAGCTTATAATGTGTTCCTTACCGATAAAATCCTTCTCAGGCAGCTTTTTACGCAGGTGTGCAACTACCAGCTTCACTGCCTTGCGCTTTACATCGTTATCAGTCTGCACTTTTTTAACGGTTTTCTTTTCCCTGCTTACTGCAGCAACTGCCGTATCACTATTGCCTGCCGCGTTTATGGCTACTGCAGTTTTTTCTCCTTTAACCGTCATTTTATCACTCCCCTTAAGTTAATGAACTATCGTGAAGCTTACTTATTCAGACGCTAAGCAAAAGCTGTCACTAACAATTATATAATAATATGGTTATAATTGCAAACTTTATACCTCAAAAGCAGCTTTGTCCGTATCATATTCGATCATGCCTTTTCAATCGCAACCCTGCTGCCATCGCCCTGCAGCGTTGGAGGCTGTACTATGAGCCTCCTGCCAATCCTGCTTTTAAGTTCGGGAACATGGCTGATAAGGCCAATTACACGGTCCCTGCTGCTTAACCGCTCAAGCGAATCGATTACCGTATCGAGAAGCTCCTGATCCAGTGTTCCGAAGCCTTCGTCGAGGAAAAAGAATTCCAGCGGACTTTGCCCCTTCAGCTGGAGCTGCTCGGACAGTGCAAGCGCCAGCGAAAGCGACGTCAAAAAGGTTTCTCCGCCTGACAAAGACTTGACCATACGGTGTACGCCTCCATTGGCCTGATCCCTTATTATAAAACCGGCTTCCGTATCAAGCTCCAGCATATAACGGTGTTTGGTAATGGTACCGAGCGTCCGCGAAGCGTTCGCGGCGACATAGCGAAGCCGTTCCTCCGCGATATAATCGATAAAACTGTTATCCTTCCTCAGCTCGGCCTTCAAAAGCTTCTGTATCTGATCGTAAAGCCCTTGTTTCCGGCTTAACTCGGTATTCATCCTGCTAAGCGTCACCCATTTTTCATGCTTGCTCTTCAAAAGCCTGTAATTATTCCGGGCAACCTCGCCGGCAGTGACGCACACCTCCCTGTATGCGGACAGCTCCTGCCATGCGCTGTCGGCTGCGTTCCATTCCTCCTCGGTCATACTGCGCGACCTGAGCTTCTTTTGAAGCATTGCCAGCTGTGCACGTATATTCAATAGCTTTTGATCGTACTCCTCGATCTTTGCTTTAAGTTCGGCCTGTTTCTCATCCGGAATTACTGAAGCTTCCGCATCGTTTTCATCGGCGAAGCCCTTGTCCGAAAGGGCCGATTTGAGCCTGACCTCATCATTTTTCAAGGTCTCGGAATATATGCCGTGCTGATTTTCAAGAGTAATCCTCCTGGCGCAAAGCTCATTGAAGCTTTTTTCAAGAAGCTCCATGTCCTGCCGGTACTTCCCGTCATTCTCCGTATATGACTCGAGTATTTTATCGATGCGTTCGATCCCGGTTTTTATATCGGCCGCTTCACCCGCCAATTCCCTGAGCCTTGCAGCCTTTTCATCCTTTTGAAGGTTCAGGCCGTTCTCCTGGGTCTCTTTTCTTATCCTTTCGGAGTTCAGTAACCTCCACTCTTCCCTTAGTCTTTCCGCATCGGACCTTTTAATTCTGACTTTTTCCTGCGTCTGTTCCATATCCGACTGAAGCTTATGTAGTTTCCGGTCATTCCCGGCAAGTCTTTCGAGTTCGGTTCCGGCATCCTTCAAATCATGCAGCCTTAAAAAATCATCGTACTTCCGGCCGGCCAGTTTCAACGTTTTCCCCGACTCGCCGATACTGCCGTCAAGCTCTGCGATATTTTCGCGGTTGCCCTTTGCTTGTGTCATTAACTCATTCTGGGACAGCCTCTTCTCCGCAATAACATTGTTGATTTCGTCAAGGCCGCGTCTTAGTTCATCCAGTCTCTGCTCCCAGCTTTCAAGCAGCTGCCGCTTGTCCTCGTACGATTTGCCGGCCTTGTCGATCTCTGTCCTTATCTCATCGATACTCAGGCCTTTAAGCTTTTCCGGCAATTTCTGCTGTTCCTGGCCGAATTCCACGATTTTGGACTCTATCTCCTTCAGTTGCTGTTCAAGCTGATCCGACGCCGTTTTCATCCGGCCCGAAACAATCAGAGCGTTCGTTTCGGCATCCCTGTAAGCCTTTTCAGCTTCTTCAAGCTTGTGCTTTGCGTCCTGCACTACTTTATCAAACCGTTCTGTATCTTCCGCTCCCACATTTGAAGCAGGCTCAGGGTGGTGTTTCGAACCGCATACCGGACAGGGTTCGCCATCCTTCAGCAGCTTTGAAAGAACAAATGCTGTATTCAGGCTGGATTCATTAAGCGCTTTGTCATACGATGCTCTTGCCTGTTCAACAGCCGCGGCAGCTTTCTCCTTTTCTTCATCGAGCAGTGCCGATCTCCGCTCAAGTTCCCCGACTTCCTTCTCCTGCTGTTCAGCTTTGGCCTTAAGCCTGTCCAATTCATTTTTCCTCAGCAACAGCAGGTCATATGTACCCTGTACGGAATGGATCCTGTCGCTCAGCTTCTTCAAAGCATTCTGGTCTGTGGGCTTATCATTCTCATGCCCGGCTTTTTCGTCGGACAGCTTTTTCTGAATCTCCTGATTTAAGGCAAGTTCCCCGTTTACCGATCCCAGCTTTTGTTCCAGCTCCGCTCCTGCATCGAGAAGCGCTCTTTTACGCTCCTCCATGCTTCTGAGCCCTGAAGCCAGCATATCCATTTCGTTTTTAAGCTTAACTCCGTCCTGTATCTGCCGGCGGTATTCGGGATCCACCTTCAGCGGCTCGATTTCAAGCTTCAGCCTTTCGGCCTCCTTTTCAAGTACGCCGCATAGGACCGACGCACTTTCGAGCTCTTGCTTCTTTCCATTTTCGTCAGTCCTCAGCTGAGCCACTTCAGTGTGTAGTGCGGAAGCCTTGCCTGAAACAGCGTCGATCTCGTCCTTAAGTACCAGCGCATCGGTAAGCCTTGCCTTCTGCCCGACCAGCCTGGGCTGTTCGAGAGCGACTTCCTTTTTGAGCTTTTCATACTCAGCCTTTATATTATCCAGGTCGCCTGATACGCCAGGAATGCTGGCCGATACTTCTGCAAGCTGCTGCGTCGTGTCTTCAAGTTTGCCTCTGGTTTTTCGTATATTCAATATGGAGTCAAGCAGGCTATTGGCTTTGATTGCCCTTTCCAGCCCGATCCGTATTCCGTCGATGTTAGTCCCGGATGCGGTATGTTCATGCTCCAGCCTGATAAATTCGGCCTGTTCGCGTATAAGACTCCAGACTTCTTTCGCCTCGTTGTACCTGCTCTCCGACTCCTTAGACTCCTTTTCGACCCTCGTTCTCTCACGGGCAGCCTCTTCCATAGCCTTCTGCGCATCTTCAAGCGCTTCGTCGGATGCGTCTTCGTATGCCCTGAGTTCACCGGACAATATATCCAGCCGGCTTTTCATACCGACCATTTTATGCTTCAATTTATCCTCAAGCTCCCGGCCGTATTCCTCGAGATAAAATATCCTCTCCAGCATGCCGCGCCGGTCTTTGTTGTCAAGCATCAAAAAATCCTGAAAGCTGTTCTGCGGAAGTACTACAGCCCTGGTAAAATCTTCGTTGCTCAAGCCCAGAAGATCCCTTACATAGTTGCTGATCTCGGTAGCCTTGTCGCAAAGCGGTATTTCTCCGGATGGCGTTATCTCGATAAGGCGCGCCACTTTCGGCTCACACGAGTTCGGGGCGTTCTTTTTCCTCTGATATGTCCTCTCGATGCGATATGTCCTCCTGCTTCCGTCTTTTGCAAGGTCGAACGTAAAAGAGACCCTCGCGGTTTTGCAGCTTGAGTTGATGATCCCCTGAGTGCCGTTTTCGGCTCTTTTAACCCTGCCGTAGAGAGCAAAGGTTATCGCATCCAGTATAGTGGACTTTCCGCTGCCGGTCGGGCCGAAAATACCGAAGAGACCAGTCTCGCCCAACGTTTCGAAATCTACGGTCTGTTTGTCCGTAAAGCTCTGCAATCCTTCTATTTCCAATAGTTTAGGCCTCATGCTCCGATCACCCCTTTATTTCCGCTTTCTTCGGCGTCCGTACTTTTCTGTGGCACATTGCTGCCCGTGTTACCATTATCCGTATTTTCATCCCCATCTTCATCAGCCGAGGCGCCCTCACCAGATGCGGCGCACTCCTTCTCTGCATCACGTCTGATGGCCTCTTCGCCGTTTTCACCAGCCGCGGCGCACTCCTGTACCGTTTCATCGCTTTCTTCACTATCTCCGTTGACTACCTCCAGGAACGCACTCATCAATTCGTCGGGTATATCCGTACCCATCCTGTATCTATAATAATCGCCGAACAATTCATCTATCTTTCTGCCTTCCCTGCTTTGAAATTCCAAAATATCGGCATCCTCGGACTTTATTCTTGGCCGTATGTTGATAATGCCCGGGTTCAGGCTTCTAAGCGTCTTTTGCTCCTCCGACGTGAATATGCGGTCCGTCACGATCTCGAGGTCGATCCACGCATTGGCGTCCCGGCCTTCCCTGCACCACTCAAGGGCTTGTCCCATTCCCCTGTCGGCCAGCCATTTTCTCAAAGGCCTGCCACAGTCAAGGTAACAGGGGGTAACGGCAGCTTTTTCACCTGGCTTTGCATCAATAATATAGACCGCTTTCGTATAATCTGCTTCGGAGAAACTGTAGGCAAGCGGAGAGCCCGCGTAAAAAACGGGACAGGGCGCATTCCTTATCTCCTGCGGGCGATGCAGATGTCCCAGCGCCGCATAATGAGCCTTTGCAGGCATAACAGACGGGTCGACGGTCATAGCTCCCCCCACCTGCAGCGTCCTTTCGGAATCCGAAGTGCTGCCCCCAAGCAGGAACAAGTGTGCAACAACGAGGTTTACGGTATCCTCGCGGAATTTATCTTCAAGCCTTCTGAAAATACCGCCCACTCTTTCCGAATATGCCTGCTGCAGCGCAGCCTCGTCGGCATCCCGCGTCAAAAGCTCCTCAAGCCTGGCTTCGGACGGATACGGCATTGTTATGACGACCGCGTGATGTTCGCAGCCAGGTATGCTCAGTTCCAGCCATCCGGGGCCGGAGTCCGTTATATGCACCGCAGGTGGTATTGACGCTGTACTGAAGCTTTCAGTATGATCGCTGATACGATCCTCTAAATGATCCGCTGCACGGACCTCCGCATGATACTCTGCATGATCCTCTGCATGATCATTTGAATGATCCTCTGAATGATCCTCTGCATGGTACTCTTCAAGGATCTCCGCATGATCATTTGAATGATCCTCTGAATGATCCACTGCATGATCCTCTTTGGAATCCGCCCCCGCATCGCTTCCCGGATAACCCAGGAGTATTATTCCCTTCCTGCGGGCCAGTGGGCTTGCGGCACATAGACGCTCCGGGCTGTCGTGATTTCCCGCTATGACAACGACGGCCCTGCTGCCGTCGCCACCAAGCCTGTCGATCGCTTCATAAAACAGCTCTTCAGCGGCTGCCGACGGGTTGCAGGTATCGTATATGTCGCCGGCGACAAGCACCAGTTCAATATTCTGTTCCTCTACAGTCCTGCAGAGATGATCGATAAATTCCCGCTGCTCTCCGATACGGCTTATCTGCTCGAGGTTCCTGCCCAGATGCCAGTCGGATGTGTGCAATATCCGCATTTCAACGCCCCCAGATAAATCAGGTTTATAATAATTATATCAGACAGGCAAAGGTATTTACAGCGGAAAAACTGTTGGTTAGACCGCACCCATTCCAGGCAAAAAAAGCGGCACCAGTCGGTACTGATGCCACGCAGATGTTTTGGATTTTCCGTAAAAAAGATATGACGAACACGCAGGTCAGTACGTCAGATCACTCTTCTTGCAGTCATGTATGTGCCTGAATAGAAGCCTGAACTGATATTCGATATCGTAACGCCGGTGCCTGTGGAAGAAGACTGGATGAACCTGCCTCCTCCGATATAGATGCCTACATGGTTTATGCGGTTATTCCCTCCGTTCGTATCGAAGAACACGAGGTCGCCCGGCTGCAGGTTCGATTTTGAAACACGTTTGCCTTGCGCTGCCTGTGAAGTCGAAGTCCTGTTCAGCGCGATACCTATGTTTTTGAATACATACTGTGTGAAGCCCGAGCAGTCGAATCCCTTCGGAGACGATCCTCCCCATCTGTACCTCACCCCGATGAAACGTTTTGCAAAGCTGATCAGCTTATCGGCTGTAGATGCGATACCCCTCGATGCTTTTACCGAAGCGGCACTCTTCGATGCTATCTGCACTTTACCGCCTGTAAGTTTTTCGATTTTTCCGATAGTCTGTTTGCCCGCAATACCGTCCTGTTCCAGGCCGTATTTCTTTTGAAATGCCTTTACTGCAGCTTTCGTAATGTCACCGTAATACCCTGTTGGGGCAATATCCATATATCCCAATTGCTTGAGATATTTCTGTAGTTCGGTGACAGCGTCGCCCCTCATATCCTTTTTTAAAGTTGTGTCGGAGCTTGCAAAAACCATCTGCGAAGATAAAAAGACAGATAAGATAAGTACAACTAATGTGATAAGTAACTTACCAGGCCTTGACATGAAATGTCCTCCTCTTTTATTAGCCTGCGAGGTTAGTTGTCGGGTTAGGTAAAAGAGTATACCCCGCCGTTTTATCGGCTTCACCCCATTTGGTGCGTCCCCCGCTCTTCATTACTGAAGATTCAGCTTCCATGACAGTTTACCATAATAATCTTAAAATAGTAACCTTTAATGATTTACATGAAATGAAATGATATGTTTATGGAAAAAGGTTGGTCGAACCATGGAAATGGCCTGTAAAAAGGTGATCAACCTTTTTCTGATTTTGCTTCCGCCTTTTTATCGGACTTTTTGTGTTCTGAAACTGCTTCCTTTATCCTGATTATTTCTATAAGCCTTTCACAGGCAAGTTTGCTGCAATAGCTTGAAATCGCAAGTGTCAGCGCTACCTCCGAAAGCGCGCCGTCGTCCCAGTCCTGATCGATATGCCCGGCAGTTTCACTCAACGCTTTGTCAAGTATCGTCCTGAATTTGTCATAGAACGCTTCAGGTTTATTTTCATCAAGCTCCTTCTGAAGCAAAAAACCGGTATCCCGCACTGACAGCACCTGTTTCAGAAGCCCTATCTCGGTAAGGCCCGCAAGGTGCTCCCTCGAGTATTTCTTTCCATCGGCGCGGGGCAGCAGCTTGTCCTTGATGTAGTTATTGATCATGGCAGAAGTTATCTGTCCGTCTCCCTCAAAATCGATCAACTGCCTTTGCATGTAGGATACAACCTGATCCTTGTAGAGGCCTATGTCGGGAAATTCCGTCCACGATGCAGGGCGATCCGACTTAAGCTTCATTTTCAGTTGTATCAGCTCTTCCATACCTTCCCTCCTGTACCTCGATCGATAGACTACCAACAATATTCTACTATCTATTATCAAATAATGCAAATAGCAAAATATTATTGTCCTCTATGTATTGACATATGAATTATTGGATAATATAATTTTTATTATTATATTGTAAGAATTTATTGTTACTGCAGAGGTGATATTTATGATAGATTCGATTTGTGCTTTTGGCGATTCCATAGTAAAAGGCGTGGTATTCGACGGTATCCGGGGCAAATATACATATCTCAGGAACAGCTTTGCAAATCTGTTCGGCGCCACCACCGGTATCAAGGTCGAAAATTATGCGAAGTTCGGCTGTACTATTACCACGGGCAAAAGATTGATCGAAAAACACGAGCCGGAATTATCCTGCTACAAATATACCGTGCTCGAGTTTGGCGGGAACGATTGTGATTTTAACTGGAAGGAAGTGTCCGAACATCCGGATGATGAGCATTTGCCCAATACTCCGCTTGATGAATTCGAAATGCTTTATTCCAACGCTATTGACAGTATAGCTGCAAGCGGCAGCAGACCGGTCGTTTTTTCACTGCCCCCGCTCAACGCAAAAAAATATTTCGCATGGATCTCGAAAAATCTGAATGCCGATAATATACTGCAATGGCTTGGCGACGTCGAGCATATTTACAGGTGGCATGAGATGTACAACCTTGCAGTCGTGAAACTCGCCGCGATCAAGAATGTCCCGCTGATCGACATTCGAAAAGCCTTTCTCGAGAGCAGAAATTACATGAACCTTTTCTGTGAGGACGGCATCCATCCGAATGAAGACGGTCATGCACTCATTTCGGATACGATCGGGGGTTACCTTTCAAAAATGCCTGCGCTGGCTCTTTAGTTATTTCTCCGCCTGGTCTATGAGTCCGCCTGGTTTATGAGCCCGCCTGGTTTATGAGCCCGCCTGGTTTATGAGTCCGTCTGGTTTATGAGTCCGTCCGGTTTATAAGTCCGTCTGGTTCAGTGAGCAACTGATCTATCTGAGTTGTTTGCTCAGGTGACGCGCTCATTTCCCCTGCCTTCAGCAATTCTTCCCTTGAAGGGCCGTACCGCCCAGTGTCATAATAGACGAGAGCTGTGAATACAGGAACAGTAAAGCTACGACAAGTACGCTGATCCCTATCAGAGCATAGGTCAGCAGCGGTACTTTGACCTTTGCCTCCGCTGTCCTGTATTCCTCCTTCTTCTGTTCGAGCTGTGATTCGAAATTATCCTGTATGATCAACCTCGTAATTCAGCTTATTTTTGTCCATAATATGCATTCGCGCCGTGCTTCCTCAGGAAGTGCTTGTCCTGCAATACTTGATGCGCAGGCTTTAGACCGGGATTCAGCAATTCGGTGCTGAAAGCCATTCTCGCCACCTCTTCAAGCACTACGGCGTTGTGGACTGCCTCTGCCGCATCCTTGCCCCAGGTGAACGGTCCGTGATTGGCGCACAGTATACCCGGTACATGTAACGGATCTCCGTTTTTGATGGTTTCAATGATCACAAGCCCGGTGTTTTTCTCATACGCGCTATTTATCTCTTCTGCGCTCAAGCTTCTCGCACACCGGATCTCTCCATAGAAATAATCGGCATGGGTCGTGCCGTAGCATGGGATGCCCCTGCCCGCCTGCGCCCATGAAGTCGCCCAGGTCGAGTGGGTATGCACGATACCTCCGATCCCCGGGAAGGCTTTATATAGCTCGATATGGGTCTCTGTATCGGAAGAAGGCCTGTATTTCCCCTCGATCCTATTGCCCGAAAGATCCATAATCACCATATCTTCGGGCTTCAAGACGTCATAGTCGACTCCGCTTGGTTTAATGGCAAGGTACCCGCTTTCCCTGTCGATACCGCTAACATTGCCCCAGGTATATGTAACCAGATTCCTTCTGGGCAATTCCATATTTGCCTCATAAACTTGCTGTTTTAACTGTTCTAAAATGTCAAATCACCCCTTCGTTCCATTCTAAAAAAACGATATCATTATAAAGCGCCGCAGTCAACCGTTAACGCCGTAAATGAATTAGAACAGGCTCAGTACGTTATAAGCGTCCTGCCGTCAAGCTTCGAAGAATCGACAATATCCTTATAGGCTTCGGGCACTGTGACGGTAGACGGATTGCCGTCGCTGACATACTCATTCGAGCGTTTTATGCTTTTCAGCCACCAGGCGAGATCCGCATCCTGAGGGATTATGCCTGATGACCTGACCCTGTGCACGGACAGCGGGTCGAATTTTGTGCTGAAAGGAGATTGATTGGGATCCCACCCGACCTCCATAAGAGCCTTGTTTTCATAACTGACTCCCTCGAACTCACCTTTCAGAACATACTGCGTTAAATTCTTCGAAGGCGCGCCGTAAGGCAGTGAGAAAGTAGTGAAGGTATAACCGGGAATCAGTTCATACATTTTTTTCTGGTTCTCGCCGATCTCCTGCTGGATCTTGCCGGCTGTTCCGGTTTCCTTCAGATTGATATGCGAATAGGTGTGGTTTCCTATCTCAAAGCCTTTGTCTATCAGATACTTCAGCCTTTGGTCAAGCGTGCCGGCTCCACTGAAGGTCTGGTCTCCAAGATTCACATAGAAAGTCCCTTCCATTCCAAAATCGGGATGTGTCCTGCCGAATTCCTCCATTATCCCGACAGCTGATTCGGGATTGGTCTTCAGGGTCCCGTTTTCATCCATCAGGCTGAACTGACCTGCAGTACCGTCGTCGAAAGTGAACACCATGGGCATATAACCGGCCGGGGTGTCTATATTGCCGTTCAGGTAATCGTTCAGGCTGATAAGCCTGTAGCCCGACGCGTAGAGCGTATTTAAAAGTTTTCTGAATTCATCGAAGGTAGTAGTATATAGCTTGTCGCCTTTTTTGTATTCCTTTATGAAATTATGGAACATAACGACCATGACCCTACCCGCTTCGTTTGGCTTGACAGTATCCAGGTCGATCGCAGCCGGTGAACTTGAGCTCTGCTGCTCCGATGCAGCCGTTCCTGCACTTGCCGGAGTTCCCTGTGACGCATTGCCGGACTGCCCCGGATTTGTTCCTTCTTCAGTGTTTGCTCCCTGGTCCTGTCCCTGAATCTGGTCCGTGGTTTGTCCGGAAGTGCTGCCGCCCTGGGCCTGCTGTCCAGGCTGGGCATTGTTGTACCCCTGATTTTGCAGTTTTGGACTTGAACAACCCTGCATTAGCGTTAAGGTGATCAGAAAAAAAGTGAAAAGCTTCAATAATAGTATGCTGCGCTTCATCCTGAGTTGCCTCGTTTCTTTGGTATATTAAACTACTGAATTTCCATGATCATTCACTTCTTATATTGACATAATTACATTCTTCTTGTTTCATGATTTACTTTATTTTAACCTTAAGCAGAGCGAAATATCAGTGTCTGTGAATACCGCGATTGTTCGTTCGCAATTTGTATCAAACACCGATCAATTCGCCATTGTAAAACAGGTAAAGATATTTCTCGGTCACCTTTTTGCCGGTGACCCTTTCAAGAGCCATCGTGTAATAGTCCATCTGGACCTTGTAGCGTTCCTTTATGATAGCCGAACCGCCTTCAGGAACGAAATCGGTCTTATAATCCAGCAATAAAATGCCGTCGCCCGTTTCAAACCAGCAGTCGATAACACCTTGCAGAAGCATGGTTTCGCTGCCTGCAATATCATCGGGCAGATCCCTGTATACCTCGGAGCATCCGATGGCAATATTGAAAGCGGTTTCACGATGTATACCACTGGACGAAAGCATGCGCATACCGACGGAGGTACGGAAAAACGCAGCAATGGCCCCAGGCCTTACTATTTTGATTTCTTCCGCCGTCAGCAGTTCCTTCGCCGCCATTTGATCCAATTGAGCCTGTATTTCGCCGACTAATGCAGTATTTGCATTGTCTGGGTTGCCCGGATTGTTTGGGTTGTCTGGATTACCTGGGCCATCCGGATTGTCTGGACCGTATGCGTTATCTATGCTGCATGTGTTATCTGATTTGCCCGGACCGCCCGGACCGCCCGGATTGCCTGTACCGCATGCGTTGCCTTTACTGTATGCGTTGCCTTTACTGTATGCGTTATTTGATTTACCAGGGCTATCTTCATTTCTTGCCGCGCTCAGTTTTTGCAGATCCAGATGCTGCATCACGAAATGCATTAATGTCCCTTTCCTTGCCGAACTGATGCCCTGTTCGGTCTCCATGAACAAAGGCTTTGCCACAAGCTGCTGAGTGTATGGCACAGCAGTCTCGGGGTCTTCATCCCGGAAAAACCTTCTCTTCAGCTCAGTGACGGATATTTTCGCAGGAACGGAAGAAAGCTTCGTGAAAGGATATCGCCATTCCAGCGCCTTGATAAGATCGTTTGGGCTGAATCCGGCATGGGCTGATATCCCCTGGCCCGGCACGGCCGATCCCTGTCCGGTTTTATCTGCCATGGCAGATCCCTGTGCAGTTCTGTCTGCGTTTGCGCTCATCTCTGAGGTCACCGCGCTGTCAAGCCACTTTCTTACATTGTCCCCGGCCTGTGCCGCTTCTTTTTTGACAGCTGCCGCTCCGGTGCCCCATAGTTTTATATCCCAGCACGAAGCTTCATTCGTCAGCACCGGTATCTTTCCGTCCTGCAAAGCAGCTTTTGACAGAAGCCCGGCCGATCCGTGCCTTGCCAGTGCAGGACCGATCCAGTCCAGATAATTCGAAGCCTGCATCATATCAAAGGGCGGCAGTTTTTCTTCTGTTGTCGCTGCTGTGGAACACCATTTCGCACAGGTTTTCCGTATATCCCTGACACAGCCCGTAATGATCAGTTTTTCTCTGGCCCTCGTAAATGCGACATAGAGTATGCGCATTTCTTCCGATAGTGTTTCAAGCCTCAGTTTCTGCCTGATGGCAAACTTGGGCAAGGTCGGTATGATAGCGCGCCTGTCCGTATCCACAAGGTCGGGGCCGAATCCGAGTTCCTGGTGCAGAAGTATTCCGTCGTTCAAATCCATCAAATTGAAGCGCTTACCGCAGCCGGCAACGATTATTATGGGGAATTCAAGGCCTTTGCTCTTGTGGATGCTCATTATCCGGACGACATTGTCATTTTCGCCCAGTATCTTTGCGCTGCCCATATCTCCGCCGCCGCTCCTCAATTTGCCAATAAAATTGATAAAATTGAAAAGCCCCTTGTAACTGGTCTCCTCATACTGCCTGGCGCGTTCAAAAAGCATCCGCAGATTTGCCTGTCGCTCCGTTCCCCCCGGCAGGATTCCGACATAGCTGTAGTATCCGGTCTCCGTCATAAGCTTCCACACGAGTTCGTCGGTCGGCGTATATTGCGAGGCGTCGCGCCAGTTTTCCAGACGGTTGAGGAAGCTTGCCGCTTTTAGCCTTAACACGGAGTTCATTTCGGTATTATGGTCAGATACCATACTGCCGGCCTGCCCGGCTTTTTCGGAAAGGGCCTCGCCATGGTCCGGGGATATGCCGTCATTGGCCTGACCGGCTTTTTTGGAAAGGGCCTCGCCACGGTCCGTGGATATGCCGTCATTAGCCTGCCCGGCTTTTTCGGAAAGGGCCTCGCCACGGTCCGGGGATATGCCGTCATTGGCCTGACCGGCAGCCGAGTATAGCTTCATCGCTTCATAAAATGAAACAGAGCGGTCGGCAAGCCTTATGTCGGCCAGTTCATTTGTATCAAAGCCTCCGACAGGCGATCTGAGGACCGCCAGCATCGGGATGTCCTGCAGCGGATTATCTACGATCTGCAGCAATGAAAGTACTGTTTCTACCTCTACTGTCTGAAAGTACCCGAGTCCAGTATCAGCATACGCCGGGATTCCAAGTGCAGCAAGCTCTTCCGTAAAAACGTCGGCCCAATTTCTGGTCGCCCTCATCAATATTACGATATCCCTGAATTCTGCCGGTCTATATGTTTTCGATTTCTTATCAAATACTTTAAAGCCATCGGAAGAGCCTGTTACAAGCTTTTTGATCCTGCTTCCGACGACCCGCGCCTCGGCTTGGATGTTGTCAAAAGCCTCCTCTTCATCTTCACCCTGATTTTCGTTGTCGTTCCGGATGTTTTCGCCCGTACCGGATACATTTACGGTATTTGCTTCCCCGGCAATGCCGGTATCTGCGCCTGATTGAGTCCTGGCAATATCAGTGACGCCAAATCGGGTAACGCCGGTATATACGCCTCCCGAAGGAGTAATTTCCTTATTCGCACCGTCAGAAGAAATAACTCCGGTATTCGCGCCGCCCGAAGGAGTAATTCCCTTATCCGCATCGCCTGAGGGAGTAACTCCGGTATCCGTGCAGGAATCAAGGACGATTTCATTTTCCGTCGAAGTGACATCAAGTACATGCAGTTCGATCGGGCCTCCGGTGATACAGCTTTCCGCTGGTTCCTCGTAAACCGCGCCGGGGTTCAGGTACTCCGATTCCGTATAATCGAGCTCTCCGACCATAGCGGACATGATCTGCCTGAAAACAAAATTGACACCGTTGATGACTTCCGGACGGCTCCTGAAATTCCTGTACAGCTGGATCGTTCTGCTGTTGTGGCCGGGCTCTCTCGGATATGACTCATACTTCGAAAGGAACAGCTCTGGCCTGGCCTGCCTGAACCTGTATATGCTCTGCTTGACATCGCCTACCATGAATACGTTGCGATGGCTGTCATCATTTCCGGCCACCGTTGTGAGGATCAATTCCTGTATCAGGTTGCTGTCCTGGTACTCATCTACAAGTATCTCTTCGTAGCGTTCCCTCAGCTCCTTCGCTGCGGCCGTTGGAACGCCGTCCTCTATCAGCACTTTCAGGCAAAAATGCTCCAGATCATTGAAATCCAGAAGATTTTTGAGCTTTTTCTTTTGGGCATATAAAGCCTCGAACTCATTTACCATTTTAGTAAGGTATTTGAGCTGGGGATATAATTTCGCAAAATCCTCTTCAAGGTCGGCGGAAGTAGTATTGAAGCCGCTCTCGTAAAGCTTTCTCACCCTGTCCTTGACAAGGCTGCGCAGCGACTTGACTTCCTCCTGCGCGGTTTTATCCGCGTCCTTGCCGCATCTCGGAAGTCTTGCAGGTGCGTATGATGAAAATGCCGCGTTTACAGCATTCCAATCCTCATCCGGAGCCTCGCAGACCTGCAGCAGCTGCTCGAGCAGGCCTATGTCCTCTTCAAGAACGCCGCAATACGGCTCCAGGCCCTGCGCCCGGCTTGCCAGTGCAACCGCCTTATGAAGCAAGGCCGACAGGCCTTGCAGTTCGGCGGCGGCACTTTTGAGCAGCACACGCGTCCACGGGGTGCTGCTCAAACAGGCAGAAGCGCCTCCGGGCCCATAGGCTTCTGCCTGGGCGGCGAGCCACTGCTCGGGCCATGGATGGCTGCGTGTAAAGCGGTGCAGCGTGGATACCATTTCACGCAGCCCGCTGTCGTCCCGACCGCCGCCGTATGCGTCCAAAAGCCTGTAAAACATGCTTTCGGCTTCTTCGTTCTCATATTTGTCTTCAAACAGCTCATCGAGCGCATCAAGCCTGATCAGAGTACTTTCAGTTTCGTCCGCTATCCTGAACTGCGGGTCCAGATCAAGGCTGTGAAAATGGCTTTTGACTACTTCCAGGCAAAATGAATGCAGCGTCATTATGCTTGCGCGATCAAGCAAGGCCATCTGCTTCTGAAGATTTGCGTCTGAAGGCTCCGAATCGAGCGCATTTGCCAGTGCGTCCCCTATCCTCTCACGCATCTCCGTGGCAGCGGCATTTGTAAAAGTGACGACAAGCAGCCTGTCGATATCGACAGACCTGTCCTTGTCCGTAATCTTTCGAATGATCCTTTCAACAAGGACAGCCGTCTTTCCCGCTCCTGCCGCAGCAGCGACAAGCAGATCACAATCCCGTTGTGTTATAGCATCAATTTGTTCAGGCGTCCACTTATCAGCCATCCCTTAATCCCCCTGAATTTCAAATCACTTTTACGCTCAAATCCCGAACAAGGTCCCTGTAAGCGCATATCGCTCTCTATCAAATATTCAGCTGCCTTCAGTCTATCCGGCAGTATACGAAATCATATCGTTTCACCTGACCGCACCCGTTTTGGCTGTAGCAACCTCGGAAGCACCCACGGAAGCGGTATCTGAAACAGCCTCGGAAGCGGCCTCGGAAACGGTCTCGGAAGCGGCCTCGGAAGCGGCCTCGGAAGCGGCCTCGGCTCTTGGTTCCCTCATCAGCTGCCACCACTCGTCATCCTTATGATCCGCCAGCATACGGTAACGATTGTCCCGTATCGAGGCGTCAAACTGGCATACGGAGCTGTAGCTGCAATAGGTGCAGGCCGTCATGGTTTTCTTTTTATATGGGCTTATAGCCACATTTCCATTCAATATCCCGCTCCCTATGGAGGCGAGCGTCTTCCTGACATACCTGCGAAGCATACTGAACTGATCCTTTGTGGCTGCCGATGAGCGCCCCAGCGTGCCATCCTTGTTAATCCTGACGGGGATGATCAGCGAGTCGCCGTCGATCTGCCTGTCCATTTCCCTAAGCAGTTTTACGTCTGCAAGAACGAGGCCCTTCATTCTAAGCTCTTTCATTATAGCCCTTTCGATTTCTTCGTCCGTGCTCTCCCTGGCGCACCGTATCAACGGATCGTCCAGCCTGAAGTACAGTATACCGGCAGGCAAAAGTTTTCCGTTTCCACCCGCATCATGCTGTCCACGGGCTTCTCCGTCTCCCGGCTGTCGATCGGCATCTTCGTTTCCACCCGGACCGTGCTGTCCATCGGCATCTCTATCTCCGGGCTGTCCACAGGCGTATCCGTCCCTGACCCATTCGTCGGCAGTAACCGGAGTTACCGCTTCCCTAACCGCTCCCGCTGTTCTAGGCGCTCCCGCTTCTCTAACCGGATCTCCCGCTTCTCTAACCGCTCCCGCTGCTCTAGCCGTTCCCGCTGCTCCGCCCTTTTCCTCCTCGCTTTCGATCACGGCGTCCAGATAAGTGACAAGCTGAAGCTGCAGGCCGTAGTATATGTCTCCGAGTTTCAATGCCTTATTCCCTGATTTATAGTCGATTATTCTGAGATATGTCCCATCTTCGCTGTCCATTGAATCTATCCTGTCGATCCTGCCCGTCATTTTTATACATTCCCCCGAGGGTAGTTCGATTGAGATCGCAGGATACCTTCCCCGGTCTCCGAATTCAACTTCGTAACCCGAGGGTTCGAAACCGCCCGAGCTGATATGGCCGCTGATGAGCGTGACAGCCTTGGTCACGGTCCTTCTTAGTCTTTCGGAAAGATACTGGTATTTCCTGCCGCTGGCAAGTATGCTGCCTGCATTGGCTGAAAGCCATTCATCGACAAGGACGCCTATCTGCTCGCCGCACCACTTTTTATCCAGCTGGCGCCAGCTGACTCCCTTTTTCACAAGCGTCCTTGAAAATTCATCTATGATATGATGCATAAAAGTACCGGCATCGACGGGTTCAAAGCCGTACATCCTGCGTTCTCCGGCTTTTAGTCCGTATTTGATGAAATAAGAGAACGGGCACGACGCATATGCCTCCATACGTGAAATGCTCGTGAGAACAGGCCTCCCGTACAAGCCTGCGGCTCTGCCGCCCGTAAGCTGTTTTGCCTGGTTGGTATAGTCCAGACCGTTCAATATGTTCAGGCACTTATCTTTCCACTCATCATTATTTGCGAACCATTGATAAATGTCCCTCCAACCGTCATTTACCGGTTCGCCCTCATAATACCGGCGAAGCTGTACGACAAGTTCATCAAATGCAGGCTGCTTAGCCGCAGGCATGGTGATCCCGTCCTGACCGGCGGAAGTTACGGTGCTCTTCACCAAAACGCCGGGCAGTATCCTTTTAACTTCCGATATGACACGTGAAGGTCTCAAAGCCTTACCTTCGCGGTCAGCTGTCGGATATCCCAGCCAAAGGTATGCGGAAGGCGTCGCAAGAGCCATATAGACCATGAATCTCTCTTCAAGGCATCTGCTCGCCGTATTGCCGGCAAGTTCAAGACCCATCTGACCAAGGCTGCCGCGATCCATATCCGAAAGCAGTCCCTGATCCATTTTCGTCCCGGGCAATACTCCCTCGTTGACTCCCAATATATATAATGCTTCGATGTCGTGACTTCTGGCCCGCTCGATACTGCCTACCAATACCTGGTCCAGCGCCGGCGGGATCAGACCCATCTTGTGCCCTTCAAACCCTGCGGCAAGTACTTCCGAAAAGCGTTCTACGCCGAGTTTCTCTTCTCCGAGCACTTCTACCACCTGTGTAAATACTTCCATGACGATATTCCAGACCTGCCGGTACTCATCGGCACGGTCCAGCAGACCTTCCGCTGCGATCTGCTTCGACAGCACGTCCATTCGCTTGTCAGCGCCTGTTTCACATAGAAGCCCGTATAGCGCGGTACAATAATCGATTGCCCCTGTACGGCCCTTTGTTTTTGCCCGGAAAGACTCGATCGGGCCTGCCAGCCGACGTCTTGCCGCATTGATCCTGAAGAGGCCTTCTGTCTCACGCTGGTCAGGCTCCGAATTCCCATTCTTCGGTGCTGTCGGACGATCCCAGTCTTCGCTCCGGGTCCAGGCATTTCCCCTGATCCCGTTTGCCAGCACATAATTCTCCAGCAGGTCCAGTTCATCCCTGCATACTCCTGCAAGACCGGTTCGAGCGTATCTGAAAACCGCTTCATAGGACCAGTTCGTCGTTATGATCTCGAGCGCGGAGCGTACGAATACTATAAGGGGATGACCGTCTATACTTCTTTTGCCATCAAGAAAGAAAGGTATGCCGTACCTTGTGAATATACTTTTGACGATCCCGGAGTAGCTGTCGGGATTCCTCATGGTAACGGCTATATCCCTGTAACGGAAGCTGTGTTCCCTGCAGAGCCTTATTATATCGCGGGCACAATCTTCAACTTCCGAATACGGATTGGCCGAGGCCGAGATCAAAACATCTCCGGCGCATTTGGAATATTTTCTATAAGGGTAATTGTAGAAATTCCTTTCAAGATGGCCGAGTTCTTCCGAGGCGGTAAAACGTGGTAATACTCCGTTTTCCCCGTCCAGCTTCACCGGCCTTTCAAGCATGAAGCCGTCTTTTTCGGCCATTCGGATTAATTTTGACGCTGTATTCCTGACAGGTTCAAATACCATCGAATCTCCGCCGCCATACCCGCTCGAAAGGCTTCCGGCGCCGTCGGAGATGCTGTCAGTGCAAAGGCAAACCGTTACTCTCTCAGCCTTTTTGAGCAGTTTACCTATTACTTTATATTCCTGCGGTGTAAAACCCGAAAATTCATCTATCCATATTTCCGCACCATTAAACTGTTCGGACTCGTCAAGCTTTTTATACAGCTCGACAAGGTCGTCATCGGCATCCAGGTAATTTTGGTGCAGCTGCCTCTCAAATTCCGAGTAGACCAGGGCCAGATCGCTGAGCTTGTCCCGCAGCGGAAGACTGATGTCCTGCTTTTCTGCTGCTTTATACAGTTCCTCGGGTGGGATGTCGTAACGTTTGAATTCCGTGATCGCGTCGGACAGCGTTTCAGTAAAGCCCTTTCTGAGAGCTGCCCTCGAAAATACCTTCAAATCGCCTGCCAGCCTGTCAAGTATCCTGAACAGGAGCATGCTTTTACCCGATGCGTTCAAATGCCTGCGTGAAATGCCTCCGACTTCGCCGAAGACACGAAATGCCAGCCTCCTGAAGCTAAGGACTTCAGCGATGAATATGCCGGATGAGCCGGTCGTTTTAGCAAGGCTTTTTTCAGCCTGTAATGAAAATTGCTCCGGTACGATCAAAACCAACGGATGTTGAGCACCGCTCCTGTTTTTTATTTCATGAAGGCAGAAGGCCGATTTACCGCTTCCGGCCCGGCCATATACAATTCTGAGCCCCATAGGCGCCTCCGAAGGTTGAGGTTAAGCTTCATATAAAATAAGCTGCATAAAACAATTGTACCATATTCGATTTTATTTTTTCATTTAACTTTTTCGAGATAAACGAAAGTCAGGGTATCATGCACATACTCCTCCCTGACCTGGTTATAGCCGAGGCTTCCATAGAAATATAGATTCTTTTCACTGTTTTTGCCTGTAAACAGCGAGAATTTATGGCACTGTGGAAATATCTCCTCAACGGAAAGCATCAGCTTTCTGCCGATCCCCCTGTTCTGATATTCCGGATGTACGATGACCCGGCCTATAAAACACGTTCCATCCTTTTCATAAGCTCTTATGGACCCTATTATCCTGTCGTCCATGACAGACTTCAAAACGGTCTGATTACGGAAATCCTCCCTTATGTCGTCGAGCGTCTGGGTCAAAGGAGGTATGTTGAAATCGTTGCATATCAAGGCTTCGCTTTGGTATGCCAGCTTCTGGAGCGTGAGTATCTCTTCGAGATCCTCAAATGACGCCTTTTCAATCATTTTCTTCACCTGCACCTGCTAATATATTTTACCGGTCGGTTTTATATGAAAACATGCTCCAAGCCAAAGAGCCTGTAGTTTAAATCCCCTGTGCAAAATCAAACGTGACTCGCTTTTGGGCCGTGCCCGCTCGGACAGGACGTGATTTTGCCTGGCACTTGCTTTAATCAACACGCTCTATTGGCTCCACGCATATGTTTTCTTTATAAAACCAACCGGTAAAATCAATGCTCCAAATACATATGGGGCTCTATTTCCCGTTCAGTATCAGCTGAACGATGCCCTCTTCCGTCTCCGGGATATCATAATCACCCGTAAGCTCGCCCGGGTTGTGGTAGACTATGCCGGCTTTTTCATTCTTTGCGAGACAATCGAGCAGGTATTCCTCTCCGTACTTTTTAATGAAACCCGCAAAAGCCCGTATCCTTTTATTGTCAAGCATGCCGCCGCTGCAGGGGAACTCGCCGCATTCCCAGCAGCCTTTGATACCTTTGGTCTTGAAGCACCGGAAATTCTTGCACCAATCCTTATCCTTGCAGCCTTCGTTACGGCAGCCTGCGCAGCTTTTGTTTTCGGCGCACAAAGCGCATGCAAGCCCACAAAATGCTATCCCTTTTTCTCTTTCCATTTTCGTTTCCCCCTGAATCGAACACTTGATACATTTTATGGATATATGATACCAAACATATGTTCGGTTGTCAAGAATTTCGGAATCCTGCTCAAGCAGGTCCGAAGCTCGCCGATATCAAGCGTTTTATGGTATTGCATGTGGTTTCATACGAGTTTTTTTCTCATGCAGATACTGTTGCTGTTCCCGGCATATGCTCCATAATTGGGAATCACTTCATAGCCGCATTTCTTATACAGACCGATCGCCTCCTGCTGCCTTATACCGGTTTCGAGCAGGGCATATTCGAAGCCTTCCTTTATGGCCGACTCCTCGAGCCTGGCAACTATTGTTTTAGATAAGCCCCGTCCCCTGTATTCTTTAGCGACAAATATACGCTTCAATTCCGAGGCTTCGGTATCATATCGTTTGAATGCCCCGCAGGCAGCAGGGCACCCGTTGATATAAAGCAATACGACGTTTTTTATATGATCGACCCTGTTATGGACTTCATATTGCTTCTGAAGCTCTCCATATCTCCGGTTCAGATCTTCATCCAGCATTTTTATCAGCTTGACGAAGTCCGTATTTTCACTGTCGGTGTAAACGATTTCCAATGTTATGTCCTCTTTCTTATTGGAATGTATAGATTCACTATTCCTTTTCCCTCAGGATCCTTCGCGGGGTCGTTCAGGCAAAATTCGAGGCAGTCCCTGTCGTCGGCATCATACTCGCTGTTCGGCAGCCATTGGCCGAATATGGAGCTGTATGCGATAGCTAGTTTATCGATAGTGTCGTGGAACCTGTAAAGCGCATATAGCCCGCCCTGAAGCGTTCTGTATTTTACGTCGGGGTCCTCCTTTTTGTTGAAACCTTCCGGAACAGTTACACATACATCATACCTGCACTCATCTTCAGGCACTTCCGCCGGGTTGTCGAGAGAAATACCTATATAGCTGCTTTTAGTCTGGTCGATCCAGTTCTGGTATGACCATTTCAAAAGCTTATCCCAGGCCTTCCTCGTGTCCAGATAGCTCCCGGTCTTCCGGACATAAGCCACTTCCATATCGGGCAGTTCTTCCAATGTGATATTCATATCCCATATCCTCCTTAAAAAATGATTTTTACTAACATCATAATAATAAGAAGGAGAAGATCTTTCTTCTTCATTATTGCGGGATGCTGATGGATTATTGCTCAATTCCTTTCTCAATTCGCTAGGCGTTTTCCTGTAATATTTCTTAAAAGCGGCATTAAAGCTGGATAATGTGTCAAAACCGCACAAGCTGGCTATTTCAAGGATGGTTTTATCGGTTGTCTTCAGGTATTCGGCGGATCTGTCCATACGCCTGTTTGTGACGAATTCAATGGGCGTGGCGCCCTCAATGGCTGCAAAAATGCGAGAAAAATGATACTTGGAGAAGTTTGATATCTCTGCAAGCTTTTCAAGATCAAGTTTATCTGTAAGATTTTCTTCTATATACGATTTCACCTTGTCTATTTTCTGCTGGTATGTGTTGATCATAAAGCTCCATCCGCCTTCCGGCCGCGGCATCCCGGACACGTTGATCCGGGCGCTTCACACCTCCCGCACCGTCCCTAACACGTCGTACCATTCCCAGCCAGTTTATCCGAAGTAATCCACCCATTCGACAGCCTTGTAGTTCCTGTCCCTCAGGATACTGTCGCAATGGCCGACGTGATACTGAATGTGCCTTATCTGCGCGAATATTATGTCGATATTGTTGATACTGTTGCAAATAACGTTTGGCTCACCCAGCCATTCGTCGTTTTTGCCTTCGAAAAAGCTGCTGCAGATCGTTTTGACCCTGTCTTTGTATTCGATGAGCTCGTCTCTTGTTATAGTGCCTTCGGGGTCATTTTCAAGCTCCGGATACAGTCTCCTGTCTGCAAACGGCTCGACGAATTCGTCCCCGGCCTGTCTCATCCAGAAATTGATCCCTGCCAGGGCATGCAGTATCTGCTGCCAGAAAACAAACCCTGCAAGTTTTTTATCCCAGAGTTCGCCCGGGCATTGTGCAATCATCTTTTCAAGCATTTCAAAGCTTAGATCAAAATGAATTTTTGCAGACTCAACGATTTTTGTACTCATGTAAACTTCTCCTTCAAATATACCCGGCTGAGACTTATATTGGATTATCTCAACGCCGGCTGCTCCTCGTAATGTGAAACATCCCCCCATATCACCGGGTTCCATTTGCCGTCCTCGTACTCGAGCAGGTTCAAACTGGCCTGCTTTATGTACGCGCCGGTCCAGATATCCTTTATCTCCTTTTTTTCAACATAGGTCGCTATAGCCTTTAGTGTGACCGCATGGGTTACCACCAACAGATTCCCGCCGTTATGCCTTCTTGCCAGGGTCTCCATAGTCCTTCCGGCGCGGTCGACCAAAGCTTCAAAGCTTTCGCCTGCAACCGGTTTATATCTCTGTGGGTATTCCGAGAAACTATTATATTCTTCAGGGTAAAGCTCCTCTACTTCGGAAAACGCAAGTCCCTCCCATATGCCCAGGTATATTTCCATAAGGCCGTCCATCGGTACTACCGGGATGTCCCTGTCCCCGACTATTATGCGCGCCGTCTGCAGCGCCCTCCTGCTCGAGCTTGAATATGCCGCTTCAAATTCAACGTCTTTCAAAGCACCGGCAAGTGCTTCAGCCTGCGTTATGCCGAGCTCCGTCAGGGGTGAATCTTTGTGCCCCTGCATCCTCTTCTGCGTATTCCAAAGTGTTTCGCCATGCCTTGTTATGTAAAATCGAATCATCCTGACCTCACAATTCTTTTCTGCTGACTACGAATTTCTGTAGACTTTGCTCACATTTTACACTGCCGGCAAAATTCCTAAAATTCTCGTCAGAATCCCCGAACCAAACGATCTCCGGCCCCAGGAGTATCGGTTTATTCCGTTACCTCTTTGAGCCTGCCTTCGAAATGTCCGATATGCCACTGAAAATGCCTGTAATAGTCCTTGACGATTGAACTCAGCGGCAGAGCCTCTTCACCTTTGATCCAGACATTTTCCAACGCGCTGTCGTCCATATTCTCTATGACCTTCAACAATATACGATTATAGGAATACCAAAGTGTTATTAGGCTGCCCCAGTCCATGTCCCTGTAATTCTGCACCCGTATCCAGCTCTCTGCTTCATATGGCGGAAACCCCAGCAGGTCGTCAAACTGCAGCCTTACGAATCTTTGGTGGTTGTTCGACGCTGAATCGATCAGATGGCCTATGATCTCCTTTAATGACCAGCTATCTTCCGCGGGTCTTATGGCTGTGATCCGCTCGGGAACCTCCTCAAGCTTTTTGTGGAATTCTTCGACCATCTCCGAGTAATTTTTTGTGTCTATCATGTTGTACCCCTCCTATAATAACCATGGTTGAGACCATTGCTCAAGCCCTTGGTGAATTGCGTTTTTCCCGGTGAATTGCACTATTTGTTGAATTGCACTATTTCGTTGAATTACGCTATTTCGTTGAATTACGCTATTTCGGTGCGCTATCTCAGTGACTTGCGTTATTGCTTGGGAAACTCCTTGATGCTCTTGAGGTAAGCCGTCATACCGCGGTCTTCCAGCCTTGGATAAACAAACCCCGACTGGTCCGCCACATCCTTCGCCGTTTCCCTGAATAGTCCGCACATGGAGAAAACAGCTTTCCACAGCTTACTGTATTTAGCATCGGAATAAGTTTCAGCATACATTTTATATTGGC
>JAEYOM010000047.1 GCA_023411715.1 Bacillota bacterium
TAACCAATGTGGATCTGCACAAAGGAGAGGTAGGACTCAAGTATTTTCCTGATGTCCTGCAGTATATAGGCGAGTTTGTGATGAAAGGCCTGACAGATACCTCCGGGAGCCGTCGTTCATAGGGCGGAGGGGAAACGGGAAAACGGGAGTAGAAAGATCGGGGCGATCTCCGTAGTTGGTAAATCGGTCGTTACATCTGGCGATTATCAGCGCTATTTTTTCGGTAAAGACGGAAAAGGGTATCATCATATTCTTGATCCAAACACAGGATACCCGGCCGATTCGGGACTTATAAGCTCTAAACTGATAAGTCCTATAAACGGCGACAAGGAATTAGATAAAAAAGAAGCGCTTTTCGACAGAGTTATAGCTGCGCAGTCTCTTCAGGTCGATGCGGTCAGTGGAGCGACACTAGACTCCAAAGCCTATCTCCAGGCTGTTGAAAATGCACTGAAGCAGGCGCGGAAATAGATATTGCAGGGGTGTACAAATGCAGGGAATATCGACGGATGATGGTCCGTAGAACAGGGACGACTGAAGCGGGGATGTATATATTGCCATTCCCGCTTTTCTATGTCTATTTTTAATGATAAATTATATTATGGTATAATTTTGCTAAACGCGATGAGCAATACACTAATCAAGAGTAAATGGGATAGGGGTGGCATCATGCTGAAAGAAATGATAGAGTCGGGATTCGGTGAAAATGAGGATTTAAACTGTGCAGAAAGGATCCTGCAGGGAGCAAATATTGCATATAAGCTGGGACTTGACAAGGAAGCCCTGAAGCTTGCCTCGGGATTCGGAGGAGGTATGGCGTTAGGCGACAAGTGCGGCGCTCTGACTGCCGCGGTTATGGTTTTGGGCCGTTTATTTGTTAGGGATAGAGCTCATGAGAGCACAAAAATCAAGGAACTGACAAAAGAATTGTTTGATGTGTATTCCAAGGAAATGGGAGCAATCGACTGTTTGCCTCTAAAGCAAAGGTACGCTACCAGAGAGCTCAAATGCAGAAAAGTGATTGTAAAAGCGGCCGAAGTGCTGGATAATATAGTGAAGAGAGAACTGGAAGCATAGTTCCCGCCATCAGTATAAATAGCCCGATAACACTGAACCAAAGGGGAATGACAACGATGGAAGACAACCGGATAATTATTAAAAAACTTATAGTGCATATCCTTGATACGAATTTACAGATACCGGTCATATCTACTGAAGAGCACCCGCTTGAAATGGATATAAGCGACTATCTTACCCGTCATATAATGCGTATACTGCAGGCGGACAATGCGAAAGACGCGATGTTTCTGAACGACAGCAAAGTCGGACGGATATGCGCCGGGCTTGCGGAAGCTTACGACCGGTTCTCAGGCCTGACTGGAGAGATCGCCGGCATCCTTTACGATATCATGCTGCGAAACGTGGATATACCTCCCGCCGATCTGATATGTGTTCAATTTGATCTGGATGACGTTCCACACATCGGAATGTTGAAAATGAATTTCAGAAACACTTATATTCACTTTATCGTAAACCTCGATGAAGGGACACAGAACAAGCTGATACGGCAGCAGGCTACTTTGCCGGGCGAGGCCCAGAAAATAGACGAATGTGCGTTGATCAACCTGAACGATATGAGTATCCGCCTTATAGAAAAGAAATACGATATCGACGGTGAGAAGACCAATTATTTTTCGGAGCTGTTTTTGCAGTGCTCCGGAGATATATCGAACCGTGAGAAAATAAGGTTATTCAATAAAGCGACGGATCAATTTAAGGAGGAGTATTTCGGGGACGACTTTAAAAAGGGACTCGAGATAAGGAAGGCGGTCTCGGAAAGCTTTGAGAATAACAGCGCTATCGACATCGAGGAGGTTGCGGCCAACGTATTCAAAAACAGTCCAGATATGCAAAAATCCTACCTTAAAAGTATGGAAGACGCGGGGCTGAAAACTACTCTCCTGAGTCCGAGTGAAAAAGTGATCGAAAAGAATTACAGAAAACAGACGCTGAAGACCGATACAGGCATAGAAATCAATATCCCGATGGATTGTTACAGCGACAGCGGACGAATTGAATTTATTACGAATCCCGACGGCACTATATCGATCATAATCAAAAATGTAAACAGAATATTCTGAAATAGAACGGGGCGCATTAACAGATGAGACTTTTCAGGAACAGAGATACTGCGATGTTCCTCATCCTCGAGGGCATTGTTTATACGATGGTTATAAATCTTTACAACCCGTTCGTCCAGATGTTTGAAAAAAGGATGGGCGGCAATGACTTCCATACCGCGCTGCTGAATGCTATCCCGCCGTTGGTCGCTATTTTTGTGCTGATCCCCTTCGGTATGATAATTGAAAAGATCAATCGTAAAAAACAGACTGTTTTACTTTTACTGGCTGTTTTGAGCTTGTTTTATGCAGCGATCGCATTCGTGCCTTTCATCCCGCACCAGGTCAAAGTGCTTGTATATGTGGCGCTGATCGGGCTGATGAATTTCCCGGGTTCATTGTATCTGACGACCTGGCAGTCGTTTTTCGCAGATAATTTCAAAGGCTCCTATGCCGGCAGGATATATACGTTGAGAAGCAAGTACAGCTCTCTGTTCGGCCTGATTACGGTGCTGGTGACCGGACTTCTTCTCACAGTCATACCGAAATCGGATGAAGAAAGGCTTATGCTGTACCAGTTGTTCTACGGAGTCTGCTTTGCGCTGACCTTGCTGCAGCTGTTCTTTTTCTCGAGGGTAAGGGGGCAGCCGGAGCCGGCGGATGATTCGCCCGCGGATAAGCTGTCGCATAAAATTACCATTGAGGATCTCAAAGGCGTTTTCAGGAACAGAAAGTTCATGATCTTCGGGCTGTGCGGATTCGCCTTCCACCTGTTCTGGCAGATGGCGTGGCCCCTGTTTTTTATCTACAATACCGACTTTGCCCGGCTGAACGAATTCCAGTTAGGCCTGACAAACGTTGCATCAGGTCTGACCATGTTTCTGTCATATTCCTTCTGGAATAAATGGATGGAGAAAAAAGGCAGCAGCTTCATACTAATTCTGGGTGCGCTGGGGCTTTCGCTGAATCCGTTGGCTTATGCCACGATGCTGAATTTTCCCGGGCTCCTCATACTAAACCTCTGTTCGGGTTTTGCTGCAGCAGGTTTCAATCTGTCTCTCTTCTGCAATCTTCTGGAGACCTTGCCGGAAGAGAAGAAAACAGTCTATATATCCGTGTTCAACACCATTACCAATATAACGGGATTTGTCGCTCCATTCATAGGCGTTTGGATGTACAACCGGACGAACATTTTTTTCGCTATGGGTTTGGACGGCGCATTCAGGCTCATTGCTACAGGCATGTATTTTATTAAATGGCGCCGCGAGAAAAGCGACAAAACAAGCGAGCCACCGACATATATATCTGGCGGCATGGCCGGCTGAAACCTGAGCCGGTATCAGCTTACAACCGGAGGCAGCTTGTGTTATCAGGGCTTGTTAAATATTGTACATTTGGTTATATTATTGTAATATATAAAAGTCGGATTTGATGAAGGATGTTTAGCGCCCTTGAGGCGCGAATTTCCGCTAAAACATCCAAATGGAGGGTAATTGTGCCTGTAATTATTAGGGATGATATACTGCAGAGCGTAGAGAAACCTGCAAGGTATACGGGCGGCGAGCTGAACAGCATAAAAAAGGATCCGTCCGCGGTGGATATACGGTTTGCTTTTTGCTTCCCGGACACATATGAGATAGGAATGTCGCATCTGGGGATGCGCATATTATACAATCTGCTCAACGAGCGGAACGATACATACTGTGAGAGGGTTTTCGCGCCATGGACCGATATGGAGGCAAAGATGCGGGAAAACCATATACCGCTTTTTACCCTGGAATCACGGGACCCTGTCGGTGAATTCGACTTTGTCGGTTTCACGCTGCAGTATGAAATGAGCTATACGAATATTCTGAACATGCTGGACCTTGCCGGTATACCCCTGCTGCGCGAAGAGAGGAAGGAAGGCCAGCCCTTCGTTTGTGCGGGCGGACCTTGTGCTTACAACCCCGAACCGCTTGCCGATTTCGTTGACTTCTTCATGATGGGCGAAGGTGAAGAGCTCATCAATGAAGTAATGGACGCCTATGCGCAATGGAAAAGCGAAAGTGTGTCGCGCGAGGATTTCCTGAATAAAATAGTTAATATCGAAGGGATATATGTGCCGGGCTTTTACGACGTCTCCTATAATGAAGACGGAACTGTACAGAAAGTCCGGCCGATAAAGCAGGGGTATCCCGAGAGGATAAGGAAGAGAATAATCGGGGATCTGGACCGTACATATTTCCCGGAAAAAATGATCGTTCCATATCTCAATATAGTGCACGACAGGATAATGCTAGAGCTGTTCCGCGGCTGCACAAGGGGCTGCAGGTTTTGCCAGGCCGGTTTCATATACAGGCCTGTACGCGAACGTACGCCGGAAAAACTGATGGGGCTTGCCAACAGACTGCAGGAAAGCACCGGTTACGAGGAGATCTCGCTGACCTCGCTCAGCACGAGCGATTACTCGGGGCTTCATGAACTGACGTCCGGGCTGATCGAAGCAATGGAGCCAAAGAAGGTAAATCTGGCGCTTCCTTCGCTTCGTATCGACTCATTTTCGCTGGACCTTATGGAAAAAGCCCAGAAAGTCAGGAAAAGCGGACTGACCTTCGCTCCCGAAGCAGGGACGCAGCGCCTCAGAGATGTAATAAATAAAGGCGTTACCGAAGAGGATCTGCTGAATTCGGTCGGATTGGCTTTCAGGGGCGGATGGAACGGCGTAAAGCTGTATTTTATGATCGGCCTGCCTTTTGAGACCATGGAGGATGTCGAAGGGATAGCAGACCTTGGCCTGAAGGTCGTGGACGAATATTTCAGGATACCGAAGGAACAAAGAGGTAAAGGCCTAGAGGTGACGATCAGTACGTCGTCGTTCGTGCCGAAGCCCTTCACTCCGTTCCAGTGGGAACCTCAGGACACCATGGATGCACTGAGGGATAAACAGAAATTTCTTAAGGGAAGGATAAAAGACAGGCACCTGCGTTACAACTGGCACGAACCGCAGCTTAGCTTACTGGAGGCGGTTTTTGCGAGGGGTGACAGGCGGACGGGCAAACTTCTGCTGCGCGCATGGGAACTTGGCTGCAAGTTTGACAGCTGGGGCGAGCATCTCAAATTTGATGCGTGGATGAAAGCGTTTGACGACTGCGGTCTCGACCCGGCCTTTTATGCTAACAGGAAGAGGAGCTTCAATGAAGTATTTCCGTGGGATCATATAGACGTAGGCGTTTCGAAGAAATTTCTGTGGCGCGAGAACCAAAAAGCAGAAAAGGCCGAAGTGACGCCGAACTGTATGACATCCTGTTCAGGCTGCGGAGCCGCTTCCTTCAACAGGGGAAAATGCACGGCCTATATCGGTGACAAAGTCGGGGAAGCCGGCGTATATAAGGCGGCCGGTAGTTCAGAGGCCGGGAATGTCGGTAAGCCCGGGGAGGCGCGCGATGAATAGCATACGTATAAGATTTTCGCGCGGCGAAGAGGTTAAATTCATATCGCACCTCGACCTGATGAAGGTGTTTGAACGCGCGATCCGCAGATCAGGACTGCCGCTGGCATATTCCCAGGGCTTTAACCCGCACCCGCAGATGGTGTTTGGCATGCCGCTTTCAGTAGGAATGACGGGCAGCGGAGAATACGCCGATTTCGAGCTCGTTTCCGAGGTGGTACCGGAAATGTTCGTGAAGCGTCTCAATGAAGCTTTGCCTGAGGCGATACGTGTAACGGCAGCCGCTGCCAAAAAAACGAAATCAAATATCATGGCCTCGATAGCAGGGGCCGATTACATAATGGAATTGTACGTCAGGGAGCAACTGCCGGCTAAGGAAGCAATAAAAAGCTTCAATGGCATGATGCAGCGGGATACGATTCCTGTGATTAAGGAAAGCAAAGGCAAGGAAGGCAGAGATACTTTTAAGGAAACGGATATAAAGCCTCTGATCATTTCTGTATCGCTTGAAGCCATGCAGGAAACGCGTCCGGGTTACGAGGATTTTAAAACCGCCTTAATCGCTAAAGCCAGGTTTAGGGCAGGCAATGCCGCGAACCTGAGACCCGACCTGTTCATCAAGGCTCTTTCGGAGCAGGCGGGCATACCCGTTGCGGCGAGCAGGGTTCACCGCAGCGCGTTATATACAGAGCTTAACGGGAAGATGACAGATCCGTTGGACCCCGCCATACTCCTGTAAATCGATACGACGAGAAAAAGGTACCGGAGCCGGCATTTTTCCGCTTGTATTGCTTTGTTAATATACTGCAAAACTAATTATTCATTGATTTGATTTTGCAGCTTAAATAAATTTGGTGGTGTTATATTGAGCAATGAATTGATAGCAGACATAGGAGTATGCGAAAACCGTGTTGCGCTCCTGGAGGATGGAGAACTGGCCGAGATCAGCATCGAAAGGCCCGGCACGGAGAGGATGGTCGGCAACATATACAGGGGCAGGGTCAGCAGTGTTCTGCCCGGTATGCAGGCCGCATTCATAGACATAGGTTATGAGAAGAACGCTTTTCTTTATGTCGGTGACATAATGGCAAAAAAAGATTATATAGATGAAGATGATGAAACGCAGCAGGAAGTAAAGGGCTGCAACATCTCAGACCTGCTGAGCGCCGGCCAGGAGCTTACGGTACAGGTAATCAAGGAGCCGATAGGCTCGAAAGGCCCGAGGGTCACTACGAACGTCACGCTGCCCGGCAGGCATCTCGTATTGCTGCCGGACGCAGATTACACGGGTGTTTCGCGGCGTATTGAGAACGAGTCCGAAAGGAACAAGCTCAAAAAGATTGCCGAGAACCTGAAACCAAAGGGTATGGGGCTGATCGTCCGGACTGCCTCCGAAGGTATGGAAGAAGAGGATTTCACCGGCGATCTGAATTTTCTCCTGAAGCTGTGGGACAATATAAGGCTGAAGGAGAGGAGCGGCCCGGTGCCGCGCTGCATGCACAAGGATATCAGCCTTGTAAACAGGGTGGTGCGCGATATGTTCACCAAGGACATCGACAAGTTTGTCATAAATGACAGGCAGCAGTACAATAAAGTACTCGAGCTTGTGGATGTGATATCTCCGGCTTTAAAATGCAGGGTGGAATATTTCGGCAAGGACTATGATATGTTCGAATACTACCAGCTTGAGACCAAGATAGCCAAGGTGTCAGCGCGCAAGGTCTGGCTGAAATGCGGAGGCTACATAGTCATAGACAAGACCGAAGCGCTGACCGTAATAGACGTCAATACCGGTAAATATGTCGGGGGAAGCAACCTTGAGGACACCGTACTGAAAACCAACATCGAGGCGGCTTCGGAAATAGCCAGGCAGATACGGCTCCGCGATATTGGCGGTATAATTATCATCGACTTTATCGACATGCGCGAACACGATCACCAGCAGGCGGTACTCGATACGCTGAAACTGGCGCTTAAGAAGGACAGGACGAAAACAGCGGTCGTGGGAATGACCGGTCTCGGCCTTATCGAAATGACCAGGAAGAAGGTAAAACAGGAGCTGTCGACCGTACTGAACGTGGATTGCCCGTATTGCGACGGCTCGGGCAAAGTATTGTCGCCGGAGGGTATTGCGCGGAATATAGCAAAGGAAATAACCAGGTACATGAGCCAGACGACTGCGAATACGCTGCAGGTAGAACTGCACCCGGCGGTGGAGCGTGTATTGAAAAGCGATATCAACGGATATTTTTCAAGACTGCAGGAGACGTACAACAGGAAGATTTTATTCAAGGGCTCGGAAAAGTTAAGGTATGATGAGATAAGAATCAATCAGGTTGACATTAGAACACTCGTGTGTTAAAATATTTCGGTAACCGCTCGGCCAAGGCCCCAAAATGCGACAAAACACTTCTCTGAAATGTTGCGGCGCTGCCTTAAGTCCGGCGAGTCTGAGAGCAGGAGGTATTAACCATGTACGCTGTAATTGAAACAGGTGGCAAGCAGTACAAAGTCCAGGAAGGCGATGTAGTTTTCGTAGAGAAGCTCGAAGCCGAGGACGGCGCTGATCTTACTTTTGACAAGGTACTTGCAATTTCGGATGCGGGCAACGTTACTTTCGGGAAACCGACCGTAGCAAACGCGACGGTATCTGCCAAAGTGCTCGGTCAGGGTAAGGAGAAGAAAGTTATCGTATTCAAGTATAAGGCGAAGAAGGGCTACAGGAACAAAACCGGACACAGGCAGCCCTACACCAAAGTACAGATCGGTAAGATCAACGCGTAATGATCAAGGTAGTAATAACGAGGAACGCGAAGGGTTCTATCGCGGGCTTTGAAATCAACGGCCACTCGGGTTATGCCGAGGAAGGACAGGATATCATATGTTCGGCAGTGTCGGTCACGGCGTATACCGCAGCCGGCGCGCTTGAAGATCTGGCAGGCCTCCCGCGCTGCTACAGCGAAAGCGACGGATGTATGACGATAAGGCTGCCGCAGGAAATGACCGACCTGCAGGGATCAACCGCAGGGATCATCATGGAAACGACGGCGATAGGTTTCAAACAGATAGGACTCTCATACGGTAAATATGTTTTGGTAGTTGAAGAGGAGGTGTAATCCGATGATTAAAATCAATCTCCAGCTGTTCGCTCATAAAAAGGGAGTCGGCAGCTCCAGAAATGGCCGTGACAGTGCGGCTCAGAGACTCGGTGTAAAGAGGGCTGACGGACAGTTCGTACTGGCCGGCAATATTCTCGTAAGACAGAGAGGCACAAAGATTCATCCTGGCGAAAATGTAGGAATCGGAAAGGATGACACCCTTTTTGCTCTGGCTGAAGGCAAAGTCAAGTTTGCGAGACTGGGCAAGGACAAAAAGCAGGTCAGTATAGTAGCAAACCAATAAGTAAAAAATAAGTCCCGGCGAGCGAGCCGGGATTTTTTTCTCTGAAAGGAAACAGGTTATGTTCATAGACCGTGCCAAAATACATATAAAAGCCGGAGACGGCGGTGATGGAAAGGTTTCCTTCCACAGGGAAAAGTATATCGCCGCCGGCGGACCAGACGGCGGAGACGGCGGCAAGGGCGGAGACGTTGTCCTTTTAGTCGATGAAGGGCTGAGGACTTTGATAGATTTTAAGTACAAGAAGAAGTATTTCGCGGATAACGGCGAACCCGGCGGGCCTTCCAACCGTTCCGGCAAAGGCGGCGGCGACCTCACGATCAAGGTTCCCCCGGGAACGCTTGTAAAAGACGAGGGGACCGGACGGATCCTCGCCGATATGACGAAACCCGGGCAGACCGTCGTTATTGCCAAGGGCGGCAAGGGCGGCGCGGGAAACCAGCATTTCGCAACTGCGACAAGACAGGTGCCAAGCTTTGCGCGTGCCGGGGACCAGGGCGAGGAATACCATGTAGAGTTGGAATTGAAGACGATTGCAGACGTGGGTCTCGTTGGATTCCCGAATGCGGGCAAATCCACGATATTGTCCATGGTATCGGCAGCGACTCCGAAAATCGCGGATTACCCGTTTACAACGCTGGAGCCGAACCTTGGCGTAGTGAGCTTAGACGGAGGCAATAGCTTTGTACTGGCCGATATACCCGGCCTTATCGAGGGCGCTCACGAGGGCGTCGGACTTGGTTTTGAATTTCTGAGGCATGTCGAGCGGACCAGACTGCTGCTGCATGTGGTTGATATTGCCGGAGTTGACGGCAGGGACCCTTTGAGTGATTTCGACACGATCAATGCTGAGTTGAAACAGTACAATCCAAAGCTAGCCGAGAGGCCGCAGGTAGTTGCGGCAAACAAGGTCGATCTGCCCGAGGGCAGGGAAAACCTTGAGGGATTCACGAAGGCTATAGAAGAAAAAGGCTACAGGGTATTTCCAATTTCTGCGGCGACAAATAAAGGCGTCAAAGAGCTGATGTACTACGTAGCAGAACAGCTTCGCGAACTGCCTGAGGCTGTGCCGCTGACGGAAGAAACCGGCGAAGTCGTTTATACCGCTGAGGAAGAGGAGCCGTTCTCGGTTCGCAGGGAAGGGAATGTTTATATAGTCGAAGGCAGCTGGATCCGAAAGGTCGTAGGGTCCACCAACTTCAACATTTATGAGTCCATACAGTACTTCCAGCGTTCGCTCAAAAGCAGGGGAGTCATAGATGCTCTTGAAAAGCTCGGTATAAATGAAGGCGACACTGTAAAGATCTACGATATAGAATTCGAGTATATAAGATAAGTCTGCCGGCGTTGGGCAGAGGCAATATTCGCGCAAGCCGTAAATATGATATAAAAGTAAGGATGGAAAGAATATGCTGACAAGCAAACAGAGAAGTTATCTCAGAGGTCTGGCCAACACCATCGATCCTATTTTCCAGGTAGGCAAGGGCGGTATCGGCGACAACCTCGTAAAGCAGTTCAATGATGCGCTCGAAGCCAGGGAGCTGATAAAGGCGACGGTTTTAAGAAATGCGGAAGCCAATGCGAGGGAAATATGCGAGGAGATCGCCGAAAGGACCGGCGCCGATGTCGTTCAGGTCATAGGCAACAGGTTCGTGCTTTATAAGGAGTCGGAGAAGAATAAGGATATAAGTCTGAAGCTATAAGGTATAAGGTATAAGGTATAAGGTAAGGGGTTGTCTGGTATTAAATAGTACCGGACAGCCCCTTTAGCAGTTCGCCCGATTCGAACGTCCGGCCCTTGCCATCTTAAAGAATCATCATAGCATTTGCCATTACCAATACTCGTTATGTTAATCACTTATAAAATTTCAATCGCATATATTATAAAGAAATGCATATTTTTTGTTTGGTAAATTTCAATCACCAATATGGCACGAAGAGGTGTTATGAATGAGTTATTATGACAATCCGATACCCCAATACAGCTTGTCACCAAATACTGCAAAGAATTTGTCCCATAGAACGATATCTGTCCCCATGATGGAGGCAATTACCCCACGATGGTTTCTTACCTTCCTTCCGTGGGTTTCTGTAGAAGCGGGCATGTATCGCCTGAATAAGACCCAGAAATATAATGAAACAGTGGACGGAGAGAACGTTTACCTGGAAAAGCTGCCTGAGCTGCTTTCGTCCCGTTTAGGAGAACACGAAATACCGCAAACCTTTCCGGATTATGAGGAAAACCCGAAAGAGTATACCCTAAGTTTAGTTCAAACAATTCTAAGGGTGAATGGCCAGGTCACAGATCTTTTTAATTCTCCTATCAATCAACTGGAGCAGCAAATGCGGCTTACTGTTGAAGCAATGAAGGAGCAGCAGGAATGGGAGATGATTAATAACGGGGAGTTTGGTTTGATCAATTCAGTGGCACCGTCCATGAGAGTACAATCGAGAACCGGAGCACCGACTCCTGATGATATGGACGAATTACTTGCAAGGGTGTGGAAGAAACCTGCATTCTTCCTGGCACATCCGAAAGCAATAGCTGCTTTTGGACGGGAATGTACCCGAAGGGGAGTCCCTCCTGCCACGGTCAATCTTTATGGTTCACCTTTTCTGACATGGCGGGGAGTTCCCATTGTTCCATGCGATAAATTATTGGTAGATGAAAGCCCATATAAGAAATCTGATTCCGGGAAGACCAATATTCTCTTAATGAGGGTTGGCGAAAGAGACCAGGGTGTCATTGGACTGCATCAGCCGGGCTTGCCTGAGGAAGCCTCTGTCCCCAGTTTGACTGTGCGATTTGCCGGAATCGATAATAGAGGGGTCGCTTCCTATATTATGACCTTGTATTACGGAGTAGCTGTTTTAACGGATGATTCCCTGGGCATGCTGGAAAATGTAGAGGTGGGAAGGTACCATGAATATCAATAGGCCGGAAGATTTGGGCGGTAGAAGTCGCAATATCATCAGCCAGCTTGTCAATGATCTCTACAGCGAAGAAGTGAGCTCTGGAATGATCGGAGATAGTGAGTATTACTTTTTACCGGGGTATCAATCATCACCTATTCAAAAGCAAGCGTTTGTCCCTGGTTACAAACCCGGCCTGGATGTTTATTCTATCCGTAAAGACTTCCCGATTCTGCAAAGGAGAATAAACGGCCGGCCACTGGTATGGCTTGATAATGCTGCAACAACCCAGAAACCATCATGTGTTATGGACGCATTGAGCCGGTATTACAGTGAGTACAACTCGAATATCCATCGAGGTGCTCATACACTCGCAAAACTTGCTACAAATGCATATGAATCAGCAAGGGAAAAAGTACGGGGCTTCATCGGAGCTTCCTCAGCCGATGAAGTAATCTTCGTACGAGGTACTACGGAGGCTGTCAACCTTGTGGCTGAAAGCTTTGGTGGTATGACGGTAAAAGAGGGCGATGAAATTATACTGACGATGATGGAGCATCATTCCAATATTGTACCCTGGCAGAAACTGCAGCAGGAAAAAGGTGCGGTTATTAAAGTTGTACCCATCAATGATCGTGGGGAGATCATGATGGATGAATATGAAAAGCTTCTGACCCCCAGAACCAGGATCGTTTCCGTTACCCATGTATCCAACGTGCTTGGAACAATCAATCCTGTGCAATTGATGATTGAGATGGCGCACAAACATGGCGCATACGTCGTGGTTGACGGAGCTCAATCTGTTCCTCACATAAAAGTTGATGTTAGTGCACTGGATGTTGATTTTTATGCTTTCTCGGGGCATAAGGTGTATGGACCGACCGGAATTGGCGTATTGTATGGCAAAAAAGCTCTGCTGGAAGCAATGCCGCCGTGGCAAAGAGGCGGAGGTATGATAAAGGATGTAAGCTTCAATGAAACAATATATAACAGCGTGCCATATAAGTTTGAAGCAGGTACAGGAAATATAGCAGATGCAATAGGCCTTGGATCGGCTATTGATTATATTCAAAAAATCGGAATAGAGAACGTCGAAAGACATGAAAAAGAATTGACAGTATATGTCATGGAAAGACTGCGCCAAATACCCGGGGTCCATATCATTGGAACCGCACCTGATAAAACAAGTGTAATTTCATTTATTATAGATCGTGTCCCTCCGGACAAGGCTGCACAGATACTTAATCAGGACGGGATTGCCGTCCGTTCAGGTCATCACTGTGCCCAGCCTGTCTTGCGCAGATACGGCTTATGCAGCTCTGTCCGTGCGTCTCTGGGTATCTACAATACGAGGGAGGAGACTGACTGTTTGGTGAACTCCGTTCTGAAAATAGCACTGAGCTAATCGTGCTTTCTTTGCTTGGTAAGTGATTCAATGATTTCGGCGTATATCTCCGACGAATGGTTTTTCCAGTTGTCGCAGATGCAGCGTGCGTCTTTTTTAGTGCCCACGGCAGTTCTGAGTTCTATCAGAGGAAAATTTACCTCCCCGATCTTACATATGACGGTAAACTGGTTTTCTCCTTCGGGAACGAAATCTGCCGTAATCAGTGACTCTTCCCTGATGTCCTTTCGAACGGTTGTCGTCTGGTTATCAAGCTGCTTTTTTATCCCTTCGGGTATGAGATTGAGAAAATACTGTAAGGTCTTGCTGCCGGCATCCGTCAAAATATATGACCTTGCAGCCGCTTCTCCGGACGTCCCGACCAGTCCGCTCTCCGACAATTCGTTTAAGCATTGCTGGAACATGAAATAGTTCATCAGCCGCGTTTCCAGTACAAGACGCGTTATATGGCTGTTGCCGGACGGTATGCCCAGCTTTTTCAATATATACATGATTATGAGCTTGTTTTGAACTATTTCTTTGCTGCTACCCAGAGAATTCATTCAAACCTCCTAAATCTCATTGATCCCCGGCAGCTTGAAATAGAAATGTTTCCGGAGACATATGTACCAATTATAGCATAAGATAGCCGGCTGTGATATCATTATTGTTGAGAGGCGATATTTGATTAGTGAGAGGCGATACTTGATTAGTGAGAGGCGACTTGAATGCAGGGAAATAATAAATATGAAAATCTGAGGAATAGGCTTGAACGATTGATAGTAGATATGGGAGCCTCATTTGCAGGCTTTTCAAATGTATACGGCAAATTACCCGAACGGCTGAAAAAGTATCCTTATGCCATTACCTTCGGGATAAGGCTGTCTGACGCCATAATAGACGAAATAGACGGTAAGCCGACCGTAACTTATTTCAACCATTACCGCTCGGTCAATGCCATGATCGATCAGATCGCTCTCAGAGCCTTGCTTTTTATCCAGGAGAATGGCTGTAACGCCTATACCATAGGCGCTTCCCAAAGCGACCCGGGAGCTGCCGAGCCATACAGCGGCGTTTTCCCGCATAAAACGGGCGCTGTACTGTCAGGCATGGGCTGGATAGGCAAAAACGGTCTTTTCGTCCACAAGGATTACGGACCGAGGGTCAGATTGGGAACCATACTGACAGACGCAGAAATTCCTTGCGATAATACAGTCGCGGAAAGCGGATGTTCGGACTGTAACAGGTGCGTCGATGCCTGTCCCGCGATGGCCCTTACCGGAAAGGCATGGAAGCCCGGTACACCCCGTGATACGCTTGTCGACGCCAAGGCATGTTCGGAGTATATGAACAGCAACTTCAAGCATATCGGGCGCGGTTCCGTATGCGGAATCTGTATCAAAGTCTGCCCGCACAGGATGAAAACCTTAAGTCAGAGCGGCAATGATATTTTTTCCAAAGTGGTTAGCGGGAAGCTCGAAATTCCGATATAGATTATGAAATCGGCATTTCGGCAAATACTGGCTTCTGGTTTTGAACCGGCGCATTGGTGGAAAAGCTAAGTTAGGTCAAGATACGAAATTGTGCTATATCAAAGCAGGTATAAAAAAAGAAACACATAATAGATGCAGACGCATCATAAAAATTTGTTAACGGAGACAGGGAGGATGTTTAGCGCCATTCAGGCGCGGATTACCTTTAAAACATACAAGGGAGGATGTTTAGCGCCATTCAGGCGCGGATTACCTTTAATACATTCAAAGGAGGGATCGGCGATGTTCAAAAAGAAGATCATTGCTTTATTGCTCGCCGGGGGACAGGGAAGCAGACTTGGGGTACTGACAAAGAAGGCGGCAAAGCCTGCGGTGCTGTTCGGCGGTAAATACAGGATCATAGATTTCTCGCTCAGCAATTGCATCAATTCCGGCATAGACACAGTAGGCGTATTGACACAGTACCAGCCGCTGAAGCTCAATAACCATATCGGCATAGGCAAGCCCTGGGACATGGATAGAATGAATGGAGGAGTAACGATACTATCGCCATTCATGAAAGAAAGCAGCGGAGAGTGGTATAAAGGTACGGCTAACGCCATCAGTCAGAATATCGATTACATTGATAAAATGGCGCCCAAATATGTTATTATCCTGTCGGGGGATCATATTTACAAGATGAATTACTCCGAAATGCTGGCTTTCCATATTAAAAATAATGCGGAGGCGACTATATCGGTCATTGATGTTCCGTACGACGAAGCCTCCAGATACGGCATCATGAATGCCGATCAAAACGGCAGGATATACGAATTCGAAGAAAAACCCGAAAATCCCAAAAGTACTCTTGCGTCCATGGGTGTCTACATATTTACATGGGACGTACTTAGGGATTACCTGCTGCGCGATGAGCAGCTGGAAAACTCTGATCATGATTTCGGAAAGGATGTCATCCCGACCATGCTGGCGGAAGGCAGGAGCCTATGGGCATACAAATTCGTCGGCTACTGGAAGGACGTGGGGACGATACAGGCATTTTGGGAGTCAAATATGGACCTTGTAAGCAGGGTACCGGAGTTCAACCTCTACGACCAGCAATGGAAGATCTATACGCCGAACCCCGTGAAACCGCCGCACTACGTGGCGCCATCCGGCAGTATTACCACGTCGATCATTGCCGAAGGTTGTATGATATATGGGCAGGTTAGAAATTCCGTTCTTTTCCCGGGTGTCTATGTGGGAAAGGATACTATCATCGATAATTCAATCATTATGTCCAATTCACATATCAGTGACAACTGCAGGCTCGATCACTGTATCATCGGCGAAAATGTCGCTGTCGGGAGCAACGTGATTATTGGGCAGGGCGATAATATCCCGAACGAACACAAACCCGGGATATACAATTCCGGAATAACGGTCGTCGGTGAAGGCGCCGACATACCTGACGAATCTGTTATAGGCAGGAATGTCATGATCGATATACATGCCCGACGCGAAGACTTCTGCTCCCCCGAGATCCCTTCCGGCTCCAGTATATATAATGGGGGTGTTTGTGAATGACGAATACGATGGGTTTGATACTTTCCGGCTGGAAAAAGCCCGAATTGAAGGAACTGTCGTATATAAGGTCCGTATCCGCCATACCGGTCGGCGGTAAATACAGAGCCATCGATTTCATATTATCCAATATGGTGAACTCAGGTGTAAAGAATGTCGGAGTACTGACGCAGTACAGCTTCCGTTCCCTCATGGACCATCTTGGTTCGGGAAAGGAGTGGGACCTCGACAGGAGGTACGACGGACTGTTCGTGTTCCCTCCGTCGCTTTCGGAGGACGAGAGCGGTTGGTATAAGGGCAGCGCGGACGCGATGTACAATAACCTTTCGTTCTTGAAGCGAAGCAATGAGGATTATGTGATCATTTCCCAGGGAAACGGCATATTCAAGATGCAGTTTGATGAAATGCTGGATTACCATATATCCGTGAACGCCGACATCACGATGGCTTACAGAAGGATGCACGACTATAGTCCCGACGAACTGTCAAGGCTCGGGATACTCAGGATGGATGAGAACAACAGGATAGTCGACCTGCAGGAAAAACCGCTGCATCCTCAGTCCGACCTCGGTTCGATCGGTATATACATGATACGCAGGACCTTGCTGATATCGCTGCTCGAGGAATGTATCGCACACGGGGAATATGACCTGGTCAAGGACATACTTATCAAGAAGCTTGACAAACTCGGCGTATACGGGTATGAATTCAAAGGATACTGGCGCAATATCAGTTCTGTTCAGACATATTACAAATGCAGTATGGATATGTTAGACCCGGAAATAAGGGAGGAGCTGTTCTTCAAAAACGGCAAGGTATATACGAAGGTCAAGGATGAAGCTCCCGCGAAATACAATGCCGAAGCCAATGTTCATAACTGCATAGTGGCAGACGGTTGCTTCATTGAAGGGACGGTCGAGAACAGCGTACTTTTCAGGGGTGTTACCATAGCAAAGGGCGCAGTTGTCAAAAACAGCATAGTAATGCAGGGCGCGCTTATAGAAGAGGGAGCTGTTATCGAATATGCAATATTGGATAAAAATGTTATAATGACTAAGGGGAAATATCTTAAAGGCGAATCGGATTACCCGTTTGTAGTAGGCAAAAACTCGGTTGTATAGTTCCCGAAACTCGGTAGTATAGCTCCCGAAACTCGCTAGTACAGCTCTCGAAACTCGGTAGTATAGTTCCCGAAACTCGGTAGTATAGCTCCCGAAAGTTACCGGAGCCGGTGCCCCGGAAAAGGCACATCCGAAAAAAACGTTCAGGAAGGGGTAATGACTATGGTTAATGAATCAGGTTTTATAGTGAGGAGATCCGGCAGGCGAGCAGACAACTATTATATCGATTATTCAGGCTCGTACAGGGCGGGGGATATAGCAAAGCTTACCGGACTGAAGCCCGCGCTGGTGATTGGGGTTTATACCGATCATGGCGCAATCCTGGACGAATCGCAGGAAGTTTATTATTTCGGCAGTGCAGACGCGGCGAAAAGCGCTATCGAAGAAGTCTTCGGAAAAATCAGGGCCGATCAAAGAGGGAAGCTTGTAAACCTGTCGGAAGCGGAGATAGAATATATCAGGCAGGCGCTTATCAACGAAGGCAGCAATACTATCCACCTCAAGAGCAGGATCAAGGACGAGATATTTAAAAAGTTGAATGCTTGAAACAGAGTGAAACAGAGGGACATGGCCCCAGCGGTCGTGTCCCTTTTTTAATGGCCGATTAATAATTATTCATTTCTTTGAATGATTTTCGCTTTTTTTATTGTAAACCGGTAATTTTTGCGATAATATGGTACTATTATTCACGAACAAGAGGGTTGTTTTATCTGAGGAGGGTTGATAATGTACGTAAAGAGATCACTGATAATGGTTCTGGTTATAGCAGTGCTTATGTCTGTTGTGTTTACCGCGTGCGGACAGGGCAGTACAACGGTTAATAGCAGTGCCGAAAGCAATTCCACTGCGTCAAACGTGCTCCGTGTAGGAATCGACGATACCTATCCGCCGATGGAATACAAGGATGAGGCAGGTAATTATGCCGGCTTCGATATCGAACTTGCCCAGGAAGTAGCAAAACGCATGAACAAGGAAATAGAATTCGTACCGACGGCATGGTCCGCTATTTTCACTGCTCTCAGCTCGAACAAGTACGACTGCATAATCTCGTCGCTGAGCATAACCGATGAAAGAAAGAAGACTATAGCTTACACAAGGCCGTATATAGCAAACAGCCAGACGATAATCGTAAAAGCCGACAATACCGATATAAAGGATGAGACGTCTCTCGGCGACAAGGTCGTCGCGGTACAGATGGGTACGACCTCTGAGGATTCCTGTATCGAATTCCAGAAAACAACGCCTTTTAAGGATTTCAAGAAATACGAGGCTATGACGGAAGCGCTCAACGAACTGAAGATCGGCAGAGTCGACGCGGTGGTATGCGACCTGGTAGTCGGAAAGTATTTCGTAGCAAACGATAACACAAGCTTCAAGCTTGTCTCCACAACTCTTCCGAAAGAACCTATCGCAATCGGCTTCGACAAGAAAACCAACCAGGCGGAGGCAGACAAGTATGACAAGGTACTAGGCGAAATAATAGCAGACGGAACGCTTGCCAAAATATCCGAGAAATGGTTCAAAGAAGATATGACTAAGAATCTCGAATGATTTTTGATTGAAAGATTGGCTGCAAAACTGTATAAAAAGTTTTGCAGCCAACTTATGTTTACATGTGAAATCTTGAACGGGGGCATTATCACTGATGTCGCAAACACTATCGCAAATATTATCTTTTATTCCAAGGCTACTCAAGGGAACGGGAATAACAATAGAACTGACAATAGTGGCGGTTATTTTCGGTCTATTGTTCGGGCTGCTTCTGGCACTTGGAAGATTGTCAAAGAACGTCGTCATCAATAAGTTTTGCTGGGTATATATCTGGTTCTTCAGAGGGACGCCTCTTCTGATGCAATTATTCTTTATCTATTATGGATTCCCGATGTTTTTCAATCCTCCGCTCAAAGGCCTTACAAACGTCGTGGCCGGATTTGTCGCCTTCAGCTTGAATTCAGCCGCATATCTTGCGGAAATAATACGCGCTGCCATACAATCCATAGACAAAGGACAGATGGAAGCTTCGAAAGCGCTTGGAATGACTTATGGACAGGCTATGATGAGAGTCATCGTACCCCAGTCTTACAGAAGATTGATCCCGCCGGTGGGGAACGAATTCATAATGATGATCAAGGATACGTCATTGGTACAGGCAATTGCACTTCCTGACCTTATGAGGGTAACACATGAAATTGAGAGCCAGCAGGCAGCCTGGCTGGTATATATACCGTCGGCTATCATTTATCTGATATTGACAACCGTATTCACCTTTGTATTTGAAAAATTAGAGAAGAAATATTCCGTATATGAATAGGAGGACTTGAATGATGTCAATGGTAAAGGTTGAAAATGTCTGCAAGTCATTCGGAAGCCTCCAGGTTTTGAAAAATATAAATCTTGAGGTAAATAAGGGAGAAGTCGTCTGCATCATAGGCCCCAGCGGTTCGGGCAAAAGCACTCTGTTGAGATGCCTCAACCACCTGGAGCGTATAACGAGCGGACGTGTATATATCGAAGGCGAGCTGATCGACGAAAGGGAGGCTGGTAAAAACCAGCTGAAGGTTTCCCAGAAGAAGATCTCCGAGCTGTGCACCGAGCTCGGTATGGTGTTTCAGCGGTTCAATCTGTTCCCGCACATGACGGTCCAGCAAAATGTAATGGAAGCACCGATAACAGTCAGGAAGGTCCCGAAGGAAGAAGCTGCGGTAGAAGCTATAAAGCTGCTTGAAAAGGTCGGACTTGCTGATAAGAGGAACGAATACCCCTCCAGACTTTCGGGCGGACAGCAGCAGAGGGTGGCAATAGCAAGGGCTCTTGCAATGAAACCGAAAATAATGCTTTTTGACGAGCCTACTTCGGCTCTGGACCCCGAGCTTGTCGGAGAAGTGCTCGAGGTCATGAAGGACCTTGCAAGGGAAGGTATGACGATGATTGTCGTTACCCATGAAATGGGCTTTGCACGAGAAGTGGGCAACAGGGTCATTTTTATGGATAACGGAGAGATAAAGGAAGAGGGTACTCCCGAGGAAATATTCACAAACCCCAAAAACGAAAGGACAAGAGCTTTCTTGCAAAAGGTTCTCTGATAAATGTCGAAAAAACTTAGAGCGGACATGATGCTCCTGGCTATAACAGTTGTCTGGGGCGCATCGTTTCCTCTCATGAAAATGGTTCTGGCATACATCCCGGCTTACGCTTATCTTTCATTGAGATTCCTGCTGGCGGCCGTGGTGCTTGCCATTATTTTTAGCAAGAGTTTTACAAAGATAAATAAACGCGCTGTCCTGTACGGCAGTATCATAGGTGCGACGATGTTCGGCGGCATGGCCTTCCAGGTCGCGGGTCTCTATACCACCTCCGCCTCGAATTCGGGCTTTATCACGGGATTGAACGTAGTTATCGTACCTTTTATCGCAGCCGTGATGCTGAGGAAAAAGCCTGACAGAGCCTCGGTAATAGGCGTCACAATAGCTTTCCTGGGATTGTTTTTCCTGTCGGGAGGCTTGACCTGGAGCTTTAATTTCGGGGACTTTCTGACGTTCCTCTGTTCAATATGCTGGGCATTTCAGATAATTTTCATAGATAAATTCACCCAAACCGAGGACGCGCCGCTGCTTGCGATAATACAGGTATTTTTCGTAGGCGCCGCCAGTTCGCTGCTGTGGCTTACAGTGGATGCTGCCAAACCGGTCGAAATCAACGGTACAGTGATCGTGATACTTTTGATCACGGGCATACTCGGTTCTGCTCTGGCTTTCGGAGGCCAGACGATGGCGCAGAAAGATACGACGCCGACCCATACGGCATTGATCCTTACTGCGGAGCCTGTATTCGCTGTGATTTTCGCAATGCTAATACCTAATGCCGAGGGCGTAACGGAAATGCCGACGCTGAACAAAGCCGCAGGCTGTCTGCTAATCCTTGCGGGTATGCTGGTTTCAGAGCTGAAGCCGGGAAAGGCGAATGAAGGTAATGGACAGGCAGTAAAAGAACAGGCAGTAAAAGAACAGGCAGTAAAAGAACAGGAAGTAAAAGAAAAAGAAGTAAAAGAAAAAGAAGTAAAGAACAGGTGGTAAATGAACAGGAAGTAAAAGAACAGGAAGTAAAAGAAAAAGAAGTAAAGAACAGGCGGTAAATGAACAGACAGTAAATGAACAGACAGTAAATGAACAGACAGTAAAAGAACAGGAAGGATAAAATAACATGAAGAAAAGCAGCCGGATACTTATCTGGCTGCTTTCACTGTAATGAGATTTTTTTTATGATGTCAAATTCTTACGACTATTTTTATACCACCAGGTCTACGTGCTGTATCGTCCCTGCAACACCGTTCTCTCTTAAAAATATACCGCTTCGTGCAATGTTTCCGAGTTCCTCGTTTTCATCATTTTTAAGTGCATACATCGTATCGACGTTGCCGAGATAGATCGCGCCTATACCCTTTACTCCGAGAGCAAGGAGCTGATCTCTGCCGTTCCCGTCCTTTGTCCAGATACGCAGCTTGTCATAGATATCGTCGTTTTCATCTATCCAGTTGTTACCGTCTTGGTCATACTTCGCAAGCTCGGTAAAACCATTACCGCTCTGCGGCCCGAACAATTCCGAGCCGTTATTGATAGTTCCGTCGTTGTTTATATCCAGGGCAAGAAAGCCGCTGCCCTCTTTGATGAAAGAGATCTGATCGGCTGTGCCGTCGGAGTCGATATCGAAGCTTATCTTATTGTCTGTCAGCGCGGCAGACGGACTGCCGAAATTGACCACCAACGGATCGACTTGTACCGCATCGCCGGCCCGAAGTGAAACATCCAGCCTCGATGCAGATTCATGGGTCATGCTGAGATCGAGATCGAACTTGATCTCTTTTCCATCCGTGGTTTTTACAGTACCTTCCGCAGAAAATGTCATTGTCTGCTTTTCAAAGTGCGTTTCGTGGTAATCGTACTCCAGTCCCCAGCCTTGCCTCTGCGGCGCCGGCCTTTGCAGAACCGGTGTTCCTTTTGCCCCGTCAAGTTTGATATCCTTAGGTAGTACGAATTTGAACTTCTTACCTGTGAGAAACTCTATCATTCTCTCTAGCAGGTAGATTTTTTGTTTATCCTTATCGCTGAGTTGAAGAAGCTCGCCGTCGCCACAGGCCACGCCGGATGTCCCGGACGCGATGTTCTGTGAAGCAGCAGCCATCTGATCCTCCAGGGATTTTTTTCCCTCCGGTGATAACTGCAGAGTAGCTCCGTTTGAGTCGATAAGCTGTGCAATGGCGCCTGCTGCGCTATCGGCCTGCGGTTTGGGCTCCTTGCCGACCCATGCCGTCATTGATTCTTCTTTGGTATTGATTTCAACAGAAGTGCTTGCCCCGTACAATTGTACGGATGAACTCTCGATCCTCATAATATCTGCCTCCTTGCATTATATGAGCTATTGGACCCGGTTGTCCTTAACCGGGAATAAACTGACAATAAATATATCGGCTTTTCTTGGGATAAATTGATGGCCGATGATGCAGATCGCGCTCGAGTCAAGATGAAATGCAGATGATAATATGGTAAATATATGGCAAAGTATGCTATTATTTATTAATAAACATGTAAGAGGGTGATCGGTATCGAGCATAATATTATCAGGCTGAAGCCGGAAGATTATATCAGGTGCGGTAACATATGGGATATGGATGGCGACCCCCAGAGAGCCGGTAAGTGGTTTGCCGAGCTGGTCAGCGGGAACAGGATCATCTTTGTATATACGGAAAATGATGAATTCTTAGGGGAGGGCTCGCTCGTACTGGAGAGATATGACCCCGATTATACGATTCCCGGCAGACGGATCTATATATCCCGTATGATAGTAAAGAAGGGATTCAGAAATCGTGGGATCGGCGGCATCATCCTTGACTACCTGATCGAATATGCAAAAAGCCTGGGTTTTGCGGAGATTTCCCTGGGTGTGGACATAGATAATTCGAACGCGCGTCACCTCTATGAGAAAAAGGGTTTTACAAATGTGATATTTGAAGGCGAAGACGAGGCGGGAAAATACGTAAAGCTTCTGAAAGTTTTGTGAATGATTCAGGTAGATGTATACCGGAAAAAGAGTGTTGATAAAGCACGCCATCTTTGAATGTACTCTGAGCCCTGCGGTATGGCCCATCGCCTGTAAATATGTCAAAGGCCCTAGAAAATAGTAGTAATAATGTAGAATAATGTGTTGTTATATTAATGAAATAAAACAGTTGGATTCTTTAAAACTTGCCCGGGATTTTCGCCAGGGAGCACCCGACCGCGAACTGGCGACTGGCTGCGCCGCATCCCGGCGGGGATATCATTCATTCGCGACCCATTTACTGGAACAGGGTACAGACCTAAGGTATATCCAGGAACTGCTAGGACACAGCAGCAGCAAAACAACGGAAATATATACGCATGTAAGTACGGGCGTCTGAAAAAATACAAAGCCCATTGGACGGTCTTAACTTCATCTAGATTGTACTTACCAGACTCACTGCACAGATACCATTTGATTGTTATACTATCACGACACACGTCGCAGATACCTTTGAATAGATTAAATATACGACACACGCAAATTCTGTTACCAGGCTTGATAATATGACACAGGTCAGAACAGTTGTAGTTAGGCAAAATACCGCCCACCGATGTCGCCCGGGCCTCCAGCCGTCGGGCGAAATTTGGCGCTCTGCGCAATGGTACAATATTATGATTTTAAGATTAGAACTGTGAAGTTAGAAAATTTATATATTGAGCGATATAACATGGGGATTTCTAAAAAGGAGAGTGCAGTATTATGAAAAAGGAATTTTCTACAAGGCCAGAGACAATCTCTGAACAATGGCTGAAAGACGCAGGTGGGTTTTCATGGCAAGATTTTGTGACAGCCATACCTTCACTGGTATTCGTCGTCACAGGCTGGAAAAAGAACGGAAAAGAAAACGCCTGTCTGCAATCCTGGTCGACCTTTGTAGGAGGCGGAGCAGATGACTTTGTCTGTATTATGGGTAAAGTCTCAAAAGGCGGGCATATGTATCAATCACTAAAAGAAACCGGAGTTTGCGTGCTAAATTTCCCCACAAATGATATATATGATCGCTGTATAAAAACGATTGGAAATAATCAGTTTGAAACAGATGAAATTACCGCCTCCGGTCTAACGGCAGAAAGAGCCGTTAAGGTTAACGCACCGCGAATCAAAGAGTGTTTTCTTAATATTGAATGTGAGTTTTTATGGGAACATGAGCTTTTCGAGGGGAGCTACGAACTTTCGATTGCATTGAAAGCCGTTAACATATGCATGGATAGTGATCGCTACGATCAAAGCAGACTCGGTAGGTATGGAAAGACCGGATATTTGTATCAAATCGATGGTCCTACCAATCCTGAAACAGGAGAGATATCGCCGATTGGGCCTGGAACATTGGAGCCAAGCAATCCCATTCCGTGGAATATAAAATAAAAAGGCTCTTGTGGCCGTATCTAGCTATACCAAAATTTATGATGAAGTAGCTAATCTGTTCTCACTTAATAAGCATTTTTGGTAGCATGATTGACACCACATTCCTTCACCGGGTGCAAGCACCACCAGGGAGAATGATGCTGCGGGTCCGGTTCAGGAACGTCGAGACAGCGGGACGTTCTGCAAAATGTAGTCCATCGACGTCGCCCGGGCCTCCGGCCGACGGGCGAGAAAATGACACTCTGTGCAATGGTTAAAAATAATGAACTTAAGATAATTTATAATAACTATAATAGGAGTATATTATGAAATTAAGCGCATATTGTATGAACTGTCTTGTAGAAAGACAGATGGAAAACATCACGAACCATGAAGATGAAGAACTGAAATCTAACTATATGAAAAGAATCCTATGCACTATTTCTGAAGCAAAGGAACAAGAAACCGCCCCAATAATCTTTGCAAAGATTAATAAATTACATCAAGAATATTTTGGCACACCTTATAGTTATGAAGCATTAAAAAAGCAGTATAATATTCAGATGCTTCAAAAAGAAGGAAGTATATGGGATAAAATTCAGGCTTCGGATGACAGCTTGTTAGAGGCATTAAAATATTCAAGAATAGGCAATTATATTGATTTTGGTGCCATGGGAAATATAGATGATGATAAGCTGAATAATTTATTAGAATCTATCCGGCAAGAACACATTGATAGCAGACAATATCAAGCATTTACAAAAGAATTACAAAACGCTGGCGAACTTGTTTATTTAACCGATAATTGTGGTGAAGTGGTTCTTGATAAACTTTTTATAAAATGTATTAGGAATGAATATCCGGAAATTCATATCACTGTAATTGTAAGGGGGAAAAAGGTTTTAAACGATGCCACAATGGAAGATGCAAGGATGATAGGTCTGACAGAGATTGCAGATGTTATAGACAATGGAACTGATATTGCTGGCACCTGTTTAGAACAAATAGATATAATAGCAAAAGAATGCATTGAAGCAGCTGATGTGATTATTTCTAAGGGGCAGGGAAATTTTGAAACACTAAATGGATGTGGACTGAATATTTACTATTTATTTCTTTGTAAGTGTGAATGGTTTGTAAAAAGGTTTGGGATGGAACGATTTAAAGGCGTTTTTATTAATGATAGAAATTGCTTATGAAAAGTACAAGAGAAAAAGGCAATATTGGAGGGTAAAAAATGATTCTTTCTGATAAAACAATCCGAGCATTATTATCAAGCGGACAACTTGAAATAAACCCACTTGAGGATGTTCAAATACAGCCGGCAAGCGTTGATATTCGTTTAGGAAATTCATTTAGCATAATAGAAACAGACATAGGAATGCCTGTACATATGGACGGCGTTATCAATTATCGTAACATCAAGTCTGAGAAATATCTCTTGCCACCAGGTCAATTTGTCTTGGCGACTACAATTGAATATATACGGTTGTCAGATAATATGACTGCATTTGTCGAAGGGCGGAGTTCAATCGGAAGGCTCGGTTTGTTTATTCAAAACGCAGGGTGGGTTGATCCTGGTTTTGAAGGCGAAATAACTCTGGAATTATTTAATGCGAGTAATTGTGCAATTGAATTGCATGCAGGACGAAGAATTGGTCAATTGGTTTTTGCTCAACTTGATCGTGATGCCGAAAAGCCATATTGTGGTAAATATCAAGGGCAACGTGGAGCAACTGGTTCTCGTATTAATTTAGATAATGAAACTAACCCAACTTAAGAGCATAATCAGAAGAATAGTGGAAATGCTGAAGACTAAATTCAGAGGTTACTACAACTACTATGGAGCAATAGGTAATAGCAAAGGACTGAACGAATTTTATGGGCAAGCAGTGAAGATACTTTTCAAATGGCTGAACCGCAGGAGTCATAGGAAAAGCTTTACGTGGGGCAAATTCAAGGCAAAGATGAAATGGTATGGGCTAATTACACCTAGAATAACAGAAACCTCGGACGATCAGATACGACTGGAAGAATGTTTTGCCTAGATTATGGAAGCGAGTATATTTGAAGAGCCCGGTGTGGTAATTCCGAACGCCGGGAACTGTGCGGGGTGCGCCGGGTAACCGGTGCGTCTACCGTGACTACAAAATATGATCCATCGGCGTCGCACGGGGCTCCGGCCGCCGGGTGAAATGGGGTGTTCCGCATAAATTAGATAGAGAATAAATTGATATGAATGGAGAATTATCATATAATAATGCTAGAATAATTTATATCAAAGGAGGTGTCCATTTGATCATCAAATCTTCAACTAGCTTACGTAATGATTACGGTACCATATCGAACCTTGCCCATGAAACACAAGAACCCGTGTATATTACAAAGAACGGTGAGGGTGATCTTGTCATAATGAGCATAGATGCATTTGAAAAACGTGAAGAGCTGATCAAGTTACGAGCAAAGATTGAATTGGCGGAGCAATCACGACTTTCTGGTGAACCAGTTTATACTTTGGAAGATTCCAGACAGCGTTTGGAAAATCTATATGAAAACCGAAAGGTATAAAGTTCACATCCTCACGCCTGCTCAGCGTGAGATTGAGGAAATTGCTCAACTGCATATGGAACTTGTGGGTCCGAATTCAGCTCGCAAGATTACCGATCATATTTATAATACGCTTGAATTATTGCAAACTAGTCCGAATATAGGCGTTGATTGTAAAGACAAGCCGTTAAAGCTAGAAGGGTATCGTACGCTTGTTTGTGGAAACTATCTATGTATATATCATTTAATTGGCGATACCGTGTTTGTATATCACATTATTGATGGAAGAATGAACTATCCTAAGCTTATGGACGATTTGAAATGAAACTGATAAAAGGAAATCCGGCCTTGACTCCGCCGAGCGGCCGGTGGACAGGCCATACTGCACATAACAAATCAGTAGGCGCAAGGGTGCCAAGGGAAAGTCATCCAGCCTTATACCATTGACAGCAGAAGCGCGAGCACCACACCGATTCGATGGGCTGGTCGTTTCGTTTCACTACACTGCTCGCCCATACGTCCAGGGTGACGAGCACTGCCAGGGAGAAGGGCTCCGAGGGCCCAGCTCATCGGCGTCGCGACTCCCGTCTCAGGAAAAGGCTAAATAATATCAGTCATGTGCTTGCCATAGAGCTGAATAAAATTGAAGGGCTGAAGAAGTATCGAAAGTAAAACGGATTCTATCAAAACCGACGACTGGTGGAATTGTCGGGAGAAGTCTGGAGGAAACCTGATTACCATCCAGATGGTAGACGGTATAAAGGCCACAGGAATATGGCAAAGGCTCCTGTAAGGAACATAAGAACCTACGGCCTTGAGGTTTGCTGCTTGGAGTTGATGTGGAATCCCGATGGCCGAGATAAAGAAAACACATGCGGTTTTATTTTCTCTGCCCGAAACCATAAAACGACCAGCCAATTTGCAATATCCGGAGAACAGGCTCAACCAGATCAATATGAAAATCTATGAAAAACGAAGATATTTAACCTTTTCTTCTGAAAATTGATATAGTCTGGGGTTGAATTCTATATGAAAGATGAAGCGTAAGCCACGACGTCGTTTCGCGGATTGAGATGTGAAGGCTCTGAGGAATTTTCTACTCAGAACAAATGTTTGCTTTTTTATTGCATGTTAATAACTGTTGGTATATAATGGATAAGTGCAGACTTCAGGTTTTAGCGAGGAAGTTGCCTGGTAGCTCCTTCCATAAGATTCCCACATATGAGGATGGCGACGTTATAGTTGCTGCGGGAATCTACAAAGGAAGGAGGTGGTAAGGTGAATAATGATTTCTATTCCAACATCGGTTATGCCGCCGTTTGGTGTTTGAAATACATATTCATACCATTAGGAGTAGCAGTTGCTGCAAAAATAATTGTAGAAAAACTACTTCAACCACAGCCTAACAGACAAAAGAAAAAACGGTCTAATAAAAACCGTTTTAATTAAAATAGCTTCTAGCTAAACCTGACAGCAACAAGTGTCGCCATCCTTATTTATATTATAACACTTTTACAATGATTGTAAACATAGAAAGCAAATAGACACGGCGAAATCACGAGCCCAGTTTCTTCCTACTCTCTCACTTGAGAGATTTTTAAAATGTCCTTTCGGACATGTTCATTTTTTATCAACCATATTAGCTGCTCGCCTGAAACAAGCCGCCGACCTA
>JAEYOM010000049.1 GCA_023411715.1 Bacillota bacterium
GGATCTATTTGGATGCCTGCATTACCGAAAGCAAGCTGTGCTGTTTCAATAGCCCTGCAAAAAGGACTGGATTGAATGGGATAACTAATAGGAATTTGCAAATAACGAAGTATCTGCCCATAATAAATTGCTTGTCTTCTTCCCGTATCTGAAAGATTTCTTTGGGTAAAGCAGTACATGAAGTTTAAATTGGGTTGATCTACTCCAACTGTTGCTTCCCCATGCTTAGCGTATAGGATATATCCTCCGGCTCTTAATAAATCAGTTAATGATCTGTTCAACAAAATACCTTATTTCCTCGCGCAAATTCTTGATTATTAATAATGTATGCTAATTTGCCGGAAGGTGTGTGATTTATATCATATGTCCGGCAGGCTTTGTATATAATTGAAAAATTGTATGGAAATAATTTACATATTCATATTGACAGGTTATGTAAGTGGAGTTAGAATATAGACAAGCTCTAAAGAAATGTAAGATGTAAATATACCTATCTTAGTCCACATTAACAATGACACAATTCGACCAAATGATAAATAATCAGTCTACTGTGCTTGATAAACCAATTTTGGTGATCGTTCGTCTGATCTCGCTAATGTGTACCCAACTATCACATACGGAATTCAAACAGCATAATTTGCTGCCTGCACCACCTGCAGGCTGTTTAATTTGACGGCGCGTACTGTCACGACCCATGGCTTTTATTATCAGTTTGAGGAGATATAACAATGAGAAAATTATTAATTATCCTTTTAGCGGCAATAATGGTTACTGCCGGCGCCTGTTCAGAAGAAAAGCCTAATGTCAGTGAAAAGCTTGATAGCGGGAAAACGACTGATAGCTTTGTATTAGTCAAAGGCGGGTCTTTTATAAATACAAAGTCTCAATATCATGGAAAAGATTTAGCAATATCGGACTTTTACATCGGCAAATACGAGATAACTCAGCAAGAGTGGTTCGATGTAATGGAAAGTAATCCCTCGGAATTCAAAGACGAAAATTGGCAGTTGGAGGCGGCAAGTAATCCCTTGGAATTCAAAGGCGGCGATTTGCCGGTAGAAATGGTAAGCTGGTATGACTGTGTCGAGTACTGTAACAAAAGGAGTATAAAAGAGGGCTTAAAACCGTATTACAACATTAACAGGGATAAAAAAGACTCGGATAATAATAATGAAAGCGATAATATTAAATGGGCTGTAACGGTAAATATTGAGGCTAATGGTTACCGATTGCCTACAGAGGCGGAGTGGGAATATGCCGCAGGCGGAGGTCAGCTGAGCAGGAGTTACAGTTACAGCGGTGGCAATAATGCGGACCAGGTAGCATGGTACTGGGTAAATTCCGGAGATAAGAAACTGTCAGGATTCTGGAACTGGCCTGCGATAGAAAACAACCATAACAGGACAAAACCTGTCGGCACCAAGAAACCCAATGAGTTAGGACTATACGATATGTCGGGCAATGTAAGGGAATGGTGCTGGGACTGGTACGAAAACCAGGAGAGTAATATCAGATCCGCCAGGGTCTTGAAGGGCGGCGGTTGGCTGGGCGACGCCTACTGCTGCGAGTCGTCTTTCCGGGACGGATGGAGCGCGAATAGCAAAGGCAATGATACGGGTTTGCGTGTGTGCCGCGGATAACTGCTACGGGGAAGAACAGCAGTAATTTTTAAAACTCCGAAGATCATAGAACAAAAAGGCCTAAATCTTAAAAGCAGGATAAGCGGTTAAATTCATCCTGTATTTTTTTGTCCGGCGGTCTAAAACTAATTACATAATATAAAATTTATGTACCGGACCGGAGGGGCAGGTATGAAACATTATAAAATCGTTGAACGCATTGCCCGATTGGCTGCGATTACGCTGTTAATGCAGGTGGTTTGCCCTGCCTGCCTTGTTTTGTCAAATACAACCGATGAGAAATATAGGGCAGGACAGGAAGAAGTGAGATTTCCCGACAAAGCTCTGGAATATGAAATAAGGGCACGTATCCGAAAGCCCAACGGTGCTATCCTTGCTGGGGACGTAAACAAAATAAGGTTTCTGAAGATCAACCATAAAAGGATCTCGGATATTGATGGGATACAGTATCTGAAAAGCCTTGAGGTATTGAACCTGTACCACAATGAAATCAGCGACATAAGTCCTTTAAGAGCTCTGACAGGTCTGAAGTGCCTTGATCTTGGGTATAACCGGATAGGGGACATAAGTCCGGCCGCCGACCTGAAAGACTTGACCGAACTTACGCTGGACAGTAATGAAATATCTGATGTTTCTGCGCTTGGAGGATTATGCAGCCTTAAGCGCCTAAGCCTGTACAATAACAAGGTATCCGATATACGCCCGCTTTCTTCATTGATTGGTCTTGTGAATCTGAGCCTTTATATCAACCAGATAGAAGACATAAGGCCGTTGGAGGGCATGACCGAACTCCGAAAATTATCGGTAGGGAATAATGAGATAGCCAGCCTTGCTCCTTTGGCACGTCTGACAGGGCTTACCATTCTGGAAGCGGCGGAAAACAAGCTCGTTGATACTGAAGGAACCGGAACAATGGTCAACCTGAGAGAGTTATACCTGCATGGCAACAGGATCAAAAACCTGGACGGGCTGAAAACTCTGAAAAATCTTTGGTTACTAAGCCTGTCCGACAATATGATCCGGGATGTTTCACCGCTTTGTCATCTGACCGGTTTGGCGTATCTGGACCTTGACAAGAACAGAATAACCGATGTTTCCGGATTGGCCGGTTTGAGGAACCTGAGCTCACTGAGGCTGGCTGAGAACAGGATCGTGGATGTAAGCAGCCTGGGGTCATT
>JAEYOM010000194.1 GCA_023411715.1 Bacillota bacterium
TGGATGAGATAGAATCGGCTTCCGTGAATTCCGCCTCCCACAGCAGGCAGCTCACTGACGTTATTTCAAAGATAAACAGCCTGATCGAAAGCTCCCTGGGTGAGATACAGTCCATAGCCAGCGCCACACAGGAGCAGGCCGCTACAATGGAAGAACTGACGGCCTCGTATTCGTCCATTGAAGACATAGCTTCGAACCTGAAGAACCTCAATGCTGAACTGGCAAGTCTGAAAATTTGAGAATAGTAAACATTTAAACCTAAACCGGATCAACCATTATCTGGTTTGCTGCCCAAATAGCCTGAAGAATCGCTATTGCCGGCCGGACCGAAGCTGGAGGCGCTGCAGCCGCTGCTCGAAATACAGCCGGCACATCCGCTGCCTGAACCATATCCGCTGCAGCTGCTGTTCGAAATGCAGCCGGCACATCCACCGCCGGAATTTGTCCCGCAGCTTGAACTACCTGAGCTGCCTGAACCGCATCTTCCACAGCTGCTGTTCGAAATGCAGCCGGCACATCCACCGCCGGAATTTGTACCGCAGCTTGAACCAAGTGAACCGCAGCACCCGCCCTTTTTCCGGCGGCGTATCGTATATACGAGCGCACCGATGAAACAAGCAGCAATTGCTATTAATAAAACATAATCTGCAAACTTCATATAATCACTCCAAATCTGTTACTGCATAAAAATCCGCTGCAATCGTTAACCGCCAATAAATTCCGATCCATCAGATAAGCAGCCTGCCGGTCTGGTAGACGGCAAATGCCGCGATCCATGCGATCACGCATTGCATGACTATTACCCCGACAGTCATCAGTCTGGAATCAAGCTCTCTCCTTATTGTCGTAACTGCAGCCACACATGGCGTATACAGCAGTGTGAATACAAGGAAGCTGAGTGCGGTCAGCGGTGTGAACAGGGTTCCGAGGGCATTTTTCAAATCGGAAACGTTCGTGCCTATCAATACTCCCATGGTGCTGACAACGGCTTCTTTTGCCGTAAACCCGCTGATAAGCGAGGTTGCAGCCCTCCAGTCGCCGAACCCCAGCGGTGCGAAAACGGGAGCTATAACCTGGCCGATTATTGCAAGCATGCTTTTGGAGCTATCTGCAACTACGTTCAGCCTTATATCGAATGTCCGTAAGAACCAGATTATCAATGTTGCGACAAATATCACCGTAAAAGCTCTCTGGAGGAAATCCCTGGCCTTTTCCCACATCAGCAGCACAACGCTTTTCAGCGATGGCAGCCTGTAATTCGGAAGCTCCATTACGAAGGGGACCGGATTTCTCCGAAAGGCGGTATTCTTCAACAAAAGCGCTACCACTATCGCCAGTGCGATGCCCATGAAATACAAGCCTGCCATTACCAGCGCCTGTTTTTTGCTGAAAAATGCCGCGCAAAATACGGCGTATATCGGGATCTTGGCAGAGCAGCTCATAAACGGGATCAGCATTATGGTCATTTTGCGGTCGCGTTCCGAGGAAAGCGTTCTGGATGACATTACGGCAGGTACGGAGCACCCGAAACCTACCAGCATTGGGACGAAGCTCCGACCCGACAGGCCGAGCTTTCGCAGCAGCTTATCCATAACGAATGCTATTCTCGCCATATAACCCGTATCCTCCAGGATCGAGAGGAAGAAAAACAATGTCACTATTATCGGAAGGAAGCTGAGCACGCTGCCGACGCCTGAAAAAATACCGTCGATGATCAAACTATGGATAACCGGGTTTATGCCAAAGGCAGCAAGTCCCTTGTCGACCGCTCCGGACAGCAGATCTATTCCGGACGAAAGAAGGTCGCTCAGAAAACTTCCTATGACGCCGAAGGTCAGCCAGAATACCAGGAACATGAGCCCGAAGAACACGGGGAGCGCCAGGTACTTGTTTGTCAGAACATTATCTATTTTGACACTGCGGATATGTTCCTTGCTTTCCCCGCATTTGATCACGGTTTTTGCGCAAACTCCTTCTATAAAGGTATACCGCATGTCCGCAAGAGCGGCATTCCTGTCGAGCCCGCTTTCACTCTCCATTTCCACTACGCTGTGCTCGATCATTTCAAGCTCGTTCTGATTCAGCGCCAATCTTTCGGCAAAGGAAGCATCTCCTTCGATAAGCTTCGTCGCCGCAAAACGGGAGGGGATCCCAAGTTTTTGAGCATGATCCTCGATAAGGTGCGATACTGCGTGTATGCACCTGTGAACGGCACTGCTCGGGCAAAAATCCGTTACGGCCGGATAAATTCTTTGTTTAGCTACTGCAACTGCGCTGTCTATCAATTCGGAAATACCTTCGTTTTTTGCGGCGCTGATCGGGATCACGGGAATACCCAGCTGCTGAGACATGCCCTTGATATCTATCGTACCGCCGTTTCCTCGGACTTCGTCCATCATGTTGAGCGCAAGCACCATAGGTACGCGAAGCTCTAGAAGCTGCAGTGTAAGGTACAGGTTTCGCTCTATATTGGTCGCGTCTATTATATTGATGATCCCGTCGGGTTTTTCATTTAGTATGAAATCCCGCGTCACTATTTCTTCGCCCGAATATGGCCTTATTGAGTAAATGCCTGGCAGATCAACCACGAAGCAGTCCTTCGTACCACGTATCCTGCCGGCCTTCTGGTCGACAGTAACGCCCGGGAAATTGCCCACATGCTGGTTCGAACCGGTCAGTGAATTGAAAAGCGTAGTTTTTCCGCTATTCTGATTTCCAACAAGCGCAAATGTCATGCTCCTTCACCACAGCTCTCTACTTCTATCTTTTTTGCGTCGTCCATTCTTATAGTCAGTTCATAGCCCCTGAGACGTATTTCTATCGGATCGCCGAGTGGAGCTACTTTTCTGACGCATACCCTGGTCTTTGGTATGATCCCCATATCGAGCAGCCTGAGACGAAGCGCACCTGCGCCTCCTACGTTCCGGATCGTTGCTGTTTTGCCTATCGGCAGTCTGTCAAGTGTCATATCCATGTCTCCTTTTTAAGGTTAAGCTCGGTATTCTTAAGGTTATGTTGGTATTTAGTGTATTTTTCCATCCCGCCCATGGTTAGGGCCGCCTAACTAATCATAGGTTAGCACAACCTAACTGCATTTGTCAATAAAATTTTAGCCTATGTCATGGTACCTTGAAAACACTGGAAGTATGTGCTATCATGCAATTATCCGGGACATCACAGCTGTGCGGAAAGGAGCTGCTCACAATGGAGATTCATGAATCTGCGGAGAATTATCTTGAAACGATATTAATAGAGAAGAACAAAAAGGGGCAAGTCCGTTCCATCGATATCTGCAACGCCCTGGGATATTCAAAACCGACCGTGAGCGTAGTTATGAAGCAATTCAGGGAGAACGGTTATATCGAGATGGACGACAACGGGTATATAATGCTTACCGATAAGGGTATGGAAATTGCGGAGCGCATGTACGAGCGTCACGTTATAATAGCCGATTTCCTTATGGCAATAGGAGTGGATGAAGCGACCGCTTACCAGGATTCCTGCAAGATCGAGCACGATATCAGCGAGACCAGCTTTGAGTGCATGAAAAATCATTATCTGAAAAGTAAAGGGTAGTGCCTTATATATAAAGAAAAACGTTAAGAGTTAAAAGGAGTTAAAGATATTATTGTGATATTATTTGTTAAATAATTGACAATATCGGCAGAAGTGATAATATTAGTGTAAGACGATGGATGCAATCTCTCTGCTCGTACAGCCTGTACGGTGTGCCTGCGGACGGAGGGCTTCGAATATTTGGAATGTTGACCGACCGCAAGGTTTTCCGAGCGGGAAGAGGCGTGATAGGCTGCTAATGGTATGCACAGGCGATATGATTGAACTGTGCCGTCGATCGGCTATAATGCTCCCTTCCCGTAAAATCTGCGGGCAAGGGAGTTTTTATATGCAGAGCATAATGCGGCGAGATAGCGTAAAGTGGCGTGTTGCGAGAAGGGAGAGGAAAGAATGGATAAAAGAATCGGTATAGTAGGGATAGTGATCGAAGACCTTTCCTGTGTGGAGCAGATAAATGCGATACTCCACGAATACGGGGGCCTTATAGTCGGAAGGATGGGCATCCCGTACAGGGAGAGGGGAGTATCGGTGATATCGCTGATAGTCGACGGAGTCAACGACGATATCAGCGCAATGACGGGAAAACTCGGAAGGGTTTCGGGAGCTTCCGTAAAGTCCATGATCACGAAGAGTGTGCAATAGCGCTCCGGAGAATTATGACAGTTTCGGCCGGGGCACCGGATCAATAATGTGGAGGTAACCAGATGGGAAGCATGAACGAAACACCGTCGGCCAACAGGTTTGTCATAGGGCTGTTCGGAAGGAGAAATACAGGGAAGTCATCGCTTATCAACGCAATTACAGGCCAGCCGGTCGCCGTTACGTCCGAGGTCGCAGGAACGACGACGGATCCAGTCCGCAAAGCTATGGAGCTGCTGCCGTTGGGGCCTGTCGTGCTGATAGATACGGCGGGGCTGGATGATGAAGGAGATCTGGGAAGGCTTCGCATAGACAAAACCTATGAAGTCCTCCGGAAATGCAATCTAGCCGTGGTCGTTACGGATGTCGGGCATGGCATAACAAGCTTTGAGTCGGATTTCATCAAGGAATTGAAGCGCCGCGGTATTAACGGCATTTGCGTCATCAACCAATGCGACAGGCGAATGCCGGGCGCCGCGGAGATAAGCGCTCTCGAAAAACTTGCCGGGATCCCGCTCGTCTGTGCGAGTTCGCTTTGCGGCACCGGGATAGACGCCGTTAAAAAGTTTATTATTGAAAACTCAAATTATGATGATGTTGAACCTGCTCTTGCGGCGGACATTATTCATCCGGGAGACGTAGCCGTTCTCGTGACGCCCATTGATAAAGCCGCGCCAAAGGGACGCCTGATACTCCCGCAGCAGCAGACGATACGCGACATAATAGAAATGGGTGCGACAGCGGTAGTTACAAGGGAATTTGAACTCAAGCTCACACTTGAAAGGCTGAAGGAGCTGCCATCTATTGTGATAACCGATTCACAGGCATTTCAAAGGGTTGCTGAAGACACGCCCGAAAATGTTCCGCTGACTTCGTTTTCCATATTGTTCGCACGTCAGAAAGCCGATCTCACCGAAATGGTAAGAGGGGTCAGGCGTGTCGCAAACCTTACTTCCGGCGACAGGGTGCTCATAGTGGAGGGCTGCACCCACCACCGCCAGGACGGCGACATAGGAACGGTAAAAATACCGCGCTGGATAAGACAGATAGCGGGCGACGGTATCGAATTCGAATGGGCGTCCGGCGCAAGTTATCCGGCCGATCTATCAGGCTACAGCGTTATTATCCACTGCGGTGCGTGCATGCTGAACAGAAGGGAAATGAAGTACCGTCTGGAAGTAGCACGTGAACAAGGAGTTTGCATAACAAATTACGGTGTAATGATCGCATATGTGCTGGGCATCCTGCCAAGAGCGCTTAAGCCTTTTCCGGAAGCATTGCGGGTTTTGGAGGAGCAATAGTAATACACTTGATTACGGCCGGACTTGATGGCAGCCGATAAACCGTTTAAGTCCGCATCATGCTTCATATATGGCAAAATGAAAGGGGTAATAAAAAATGTATAACGTAAAATCACCGGATTCAAACCAGTATATCGACGATACAGAGGTATTGGAATCCATCGAAGCAGCAAAAAAACTTGTAAAAGACAAAGCCGGGATAGACAGGATACTGGAAAAGGCGTGCGAATGTAAGGGCCTGACTCACAGGGAGGTAGCGGCGCTCCTAGAGATCGATGATGACGAGACCCTCGAAAAAATGTACTCGGCTGCAAAGAAAGTAAAGGAAAGAATATACGGCAAAAGGATAGTGCTGTTTGCGCCGCTGTACCTGTCGAGCTATTGTGTAAACAACTGCAAGTACTGCGGCTACAGGTGCGCCAACAAGATCGGCAGGCATCAACTGAACCAGGAGGAAGTGCGTGCCGAGATAAGGGCGCTGGAGGCCATGGGACATAAAAGGCTTTTGCTCGAGGCGGGGGAAGACGATGAGAAATGCCCGATAGAATATATAATTGAGTGTATAGATACCATCTATTCGGAGAAATTCAAAAACGGCGCTATCCGAAGGGTCAATGTGGACATTGCCGGTACTACCGAAGAAAATTACAGAAAGCTAAAAGCTGCTAAAATAGGGACTTATATACTGTTTCAGGAAACATATCATAAGCCTACGTACCTGGAACTGCACAGCGGGCCGAAGAAGAATTACGAATGGCATACCGAAGCAATGGACAGGGCAATGCTGGGCGGTAAGATAGACGATGTGGGGATAGGGCCGCTGTATGGCTTGTACGACTACCATTATGAGACCGTGGCGCTGCTGATGCATGTTGAGCACCTGGAAGCCGTAACAGGCGTGGGGCCGCATACTATCTCCTTCCCCAGGCTTCTGCCTGCGGAAGGCGTTGACTACGACAGCTTCCCGCATCTGGTAAACGACAGGGACTTCAAAAAGGTAGTGGCTACTATACGCCTGGCTGTACCGTATACAGGGATGATCCTTTCTACCAGGGAAAGCGTTGAGTTCCGCAAAGAGCTGCTGGACATCGGTATTTCGCAAATGAGCGCGGGTTCCTGTGTCGGCGTCGGAGGTTATGCAAAGCGTGAGACGACAGATGAGGACGGAGTCGAAGAAAAGCCGCAGTTCAACCTTGCAGATCACAGGAAACCGGTCGATGTCATAAAGGGCCTTGTTAAAGACGGCTATGTCCCGAGCTACTGCACAGCGTGCTATCGTGAAGGCAGGACGGGAGACCGTTTCATGCCGTTTGCCAAGTCGGGGCAGATCCACAATTTCTGCCTGCCGAATGCTCTGCTTACATTCGAAGAATATTTGCAGGATTATGCCGACGATGAACTGAAGACGATGGGCAGGAACATGATCGACCGTGAGATCACGACCATTCCAGATGCAAACCGCAGGGCAAAGGCGGCAGTATATCTGGAACGTATCCGGAGCGGGGAGAGGGACCTGAGGTTTTAAAGAAAATCAACAGGGTTGCAGCAGATCAGTGATATACCCCCTAGTTCTGCAGCAGCCCTTTTTCAATCAATAAATATGCAAGAGGAAGACCTATAGGTTATGGCTGCGATATTCTCTTGGCGACAGGCCTTTGACCTTTCTGAAGGCTTTGGAAAACATAAACGGGTCATCGTATCCCACGGAGCGTGCGATATCGCCAATCGCGAGTGAGGGCGCGCGCATCAGGTCACAGGCTTTTTCCATCCTGTAACCGATCAGATATTCCTGTGGCGATGTATTCAGGAACTCGCTGAACAGGGAATAGAGATAGCTCCTGTCAAGACCGACGTTGTGTGCTATCTCCGAGATGCTTATTTTTCTTGAATAGTTCATTTTTATATATTCAAGCGCTTTTCTGACGTATTCCTCCCTGATGTTGCTTTTGTCGGAAAGGCTTTTTTCAGAGGTTTCGACGAGCTGGGAGAGAAATTCGTACAGAAGCCCGAGAAGCCTTATTTCTCTGCCTTTTGTCAGCTGCTTCGTGCTTATCATGCGCAGCAGGCAGTCTTTGAGAAAATCATCGCGGTCATACCTGAAGACCGGGTTGTGCAGATCGAGCCCGGCCTGCTGCATGTAAGCCCCGGCTTTCAAGCCGTGAAAACCGACCCAGCCATAACTCCAGGGTTCGTTGACATCCGCGCGGTAGTATACGATTGTATCAGGGCAGATCAAAAACCCGTCGTTCTTAGCCAGCTCATAGGTGACGCCGTTTACTGTAAAGGTACCCTTGCCGCCTAAAACGTAATGGATTATGTAATGATCCCTCACGGCGGGGCCCCAGGAATGACCGCCGTCACAATCTTCTATACCACACCGATACATATTCATATCAGTGTGTTTTGGCTCATCAATATATATTTTCTCCAGCATTCGGGCACCTCGATACGAATTACTTTGCAAATACCAAACAACATTATACCATGTTTTATTAACAAAATGACATATGCTTTGCGGCTGTCAGGTGTAAAATAGAATTGGAAACTGAAAAAAAGACAACATTATAAAAAGCAACATTATAAAAGCGGCGCGATTCAATTGTAAAGCCTTGATCTTGGTTAAGAAGTCGCTGCTGCAATACGGAGGTAATCATATGGCTGAATTACGCTGGCACCCGTTGATCAAAGACTGGGTCATGATAGCATCACACAGGCAGAACCGCCCACAGATGCCCAAGGATTGGTGTCCCTTTTGTCCGGGTTCCGGAAAGGTGCCTGATAACTACGAAGTGTATAAATATGATAACGATTTCCCTGTACTGATGCAGGATCCGCCCAAACCGGACGACGTTGAGACCGATTTTTACAAGATGGCCAAGGCTTACGGAAAATGCGAAGTGATCCTGTATTCGCCCGAGCATACGTCATCCCTGCACCAGTTTTCTAATGAACATATCGTGAAAATAATAAATTTGTGGACCGAACGTTTTACAGAACTTAAAAAGGATGAGAAAATAAAATATATATTCATATTCGAGAACCGCGGCGAGATGGTCGGCGTTACGATGCCACATCCGCACGGCCAGATATACGGTTACCCGTTCATCCC
>JAEYOM010000203.1 GCA_023411715.1 Bacillota bacterium
GAGAATTCGACCTTATCGAAATCAACAAACCAGGTCTCCTTTATTTTATCGAGCAATATTTCTAATTTTTCCAGATCTGTATAATCAGGCTCCAGATTTTCAAGGCTTCTGCAAAGTAAGCGCCCCCAAAAATTGTTTAATACCCCGATATTATATTATCCCACAATGCCCCAAAACACAGTATTTTGCAACTTAGCCAATTACTTGACGCGTTAGCTAATATGATATAGAATATAGCTAATTTGCGGAAGGAGATGGATAATATGAAGGTTTCATCAACGGAGGTACAGAATAATTTCGGGAAGTACCTGAAAATTGCGGCGGAGCTGGAAGACGTAATCGTGACCCGCAATGGGTATGAGATCGCAAAGATAGTTCCATGCGAGGAAAGATCTGCCGTTGCAGAAGAAGCTGCAAATTATATCTACAACGACAGGTGGAAGATCAGCTACGAAGAGTTTCTAAAGATGGTGGAAAATTCGGACTTAAGATATGAATATATAGACGGAGAGGTCTATCTTCTCAGTTCACCGGTATATAACCATCAGACGGCTGTAGCTGAGATCCTTGTCATGTTTCATAAATGGTTCAAAGGGAAGAAGTGCCGGCCTCTGACCTCTCCTTTCGATGTTACGCTGATAAAGGGCAAGGATAACATAAACGTCGTGCAGCCCGATATAATAGTGATCTGCGATATGGATAAAATCGATGCCTCCGGGAAATATCAGGGTGTGCCGGCGCTTGCAGTCGAGGTATTGTCAAGGTCCACCAGGCGAAAGGACATGCTGAAAAAGCTCGACCTGTATATGCAGACCGACGTCAGAGAATACTGGATAGTCGATCCCGATATAAAAGAGGTCTCTGTCTATAACTTTAAAAAGCATGATATATCGGATCACGAAACCTTTATCGGTGACATGACAGCGAAATCAAAAGTATTTGACGGATTGGAAGTAAGACTTGCAGATATATTTGCAGTTTAGCAGGAAGCCCTTCTTAAAAAGACCCTATGGCAGGACATACAAATCTGTCTACCTCAATGAGAATTACAACGGAAAAATACCATGAAGGAGGTAAACTATCCCGGTTCACATCTTCATGGTATTCATGATTTACATATGCATTCATCCTATATATAACGGTATTAGCCGCCGCACGTTATATCCTGGCTGCTACGAACGCCGTCAGGTCTGCCAGACGGTTCGAGTAACCCCATTCGTTGTCATACCAGGAAATCGCTTTGACCATATTCTCCCCTATAACCATCGTAGATAACGCATCCACTGTAGAAGAAGCGGGGTCTCCCTTGTAATCCACAGATACGAGGGGCTCCTCGGAATAATTCAGTATACCCTTCATAGGGCCGTCCGCCGCAGCCTTCAGTACTGCGTTGACCTCTTCCTTCGTCGTATTCTTTTCAGTCTCGACAACAAGGTCCAGTAACGAGACTGCCGGCGTCGGTACCCTGAAGGCAAAGCCGTTAAGCTTTCCCTCAAGCTCGGGGATGACCAGGCCGATAGCTTTTGCAGCTCCGGTCTTTGTAGGTATGATTGACATCCCGGCCGCTCTTGCCCTTCTTATATCCTTGTGGGGAAGGTCAAGTATGTTCTGGCCGTTCGTATATGAATGGACTGTGGACATGAAGCCTTTTTTGATGCCGAAATTGTCGTTCAGGACCTTCGCCAGCGGAGCCAGGCAGTTGGTAGTGCAGGAGCCGTTCGAAACAATATCGTGCCTGTTCGCATCGTAGCTTTCCTCGTTGACTCCAAGCACCAGCGTGATGTCGGCGTCAGCCGCAGGCGCAGATATTATAACCTTTCTTGCGCCGCCCTTCGTTATATGGACTTCCGCCTTCTCCCTTTTAGTAAACAGTCCTGTCGATTCCAGTACAATTTCGGCGCCGAAGTCGCTCCAGTTGATGTTGCCGGGATCGCGCTCCGCGAGAATCCTTATCTCGTTTCCGTTTACCACGAGTGAATTTTCTGAAGCTTCGACAGTTCCATTGAACCTGCCGTATACCGAATCATACCGCAGCAGGTGGGCGAGCGTTTTCGGGTCGGTCAGGTCATTTATCGCAACCACCTCCAGATTGTCGGCATATTTCTCTGCGATCATCTTGAACGCATTTCTTCCTATCCTGCCGAAACCATTGATACCTATCTTTGTTTTCATAATCTTTGCCTCCGTCATTTTATTTGGTGTAACCTTATTTTTTTATCTGATTTGATTATAATGGAAGCAATGATATAATTAAAATGCATATTAGTAATGGCTGATATAAATTATTGTTATATCTGTGCTTGATAATATACGGCAGCCAAATACAGCAAATCATCTTAAAGCCATATATTGGAGGCGGAACAAAGTCATGAACCTTGAACTATACAAATCTTTCTACTATGTTGCCGAATACGCAAGCATTTCGAAGGCTGCCGAACGGCTTTACATCACTCAGCCCGCGGTCAGCAGGGCTATCAGGCAGCTCGAATATGAACTCGGCTGTACGCTGTTCACCCGGACACCGCGCGGAGTCAAGCTGACACAGGAAGGCGAGGTCCTGTACGGATCTGTTGAGCAGGTCTTCAATTCCCTTTCTGCCGCGGAGAGAAAGATAAGCGCACTCAAAAACCTGCTTACGGGCGAAGTGAAGATCGGTGCAAGCGATACTCTCTGCAAGCATTACCTGGTCCCATACCTCAAGCTGTTCCATACTCTGCACCCTGACATCAGGATACAGGTCATATGCCAGACGACACCGGGCATAATCAGCCTGCTTAAATCCGGAAAGATAGACTTTGGCATGATCAATCTGCCGTATGAGGATGAACAGCTGGTTTTCAAACATATCCTCGAAATACAGGACTGCTTTGTCGCAGGAGAAAAATACCGTCGTCTGAGCAATAAAATGCAGCCGCTCAGTGTAATTGTAAAGCAGCCTCTGCTCCTTCTCGAAAAAGCCAGCAATTCACGTGCTTTCATCGACCGGTATTTCGAGGATAATTCAATAATGGCCGAGCCCGCATTCGAACTGGGCAATATGGATCTTCTGATACACTTCGCGAAATATGACTTCGGTATAGCATGTGTCATTAAAAACTTTATCAAAGACGAGCTGGATAACGGCATACTTCGGGAAATAAAGCCCATAGAGAAGATCCCACCGAGAAATATCGGAGCCGCGTGGCTCAAGGACATACCTTTATCCAGGGCTTCCATTGAGCTTATCAACCTGCTCGGCTATAACGACGAATCGGAGATATGAAGCCGATGCCCATCTGACCCGGTATATCCGAAGATGGCGAGAAGTGAGAGAAATAAAATCGCAAAGAGCGTAACGCCAGGGCTTAAGCCTTGAGAGTACGCCCTTTTGCAGCTGTCGGCCGCTACTTCTTAATCGTATTAATCGCCTTATTCGCAAAGCTGTTGTCCGATATCACTTCATGAGGCACGGCTTTCTTCAGCTCACCCGCCTGCGTCATGACCTCCTGCAGGAGCTCAAAGGCTTCCTTCTTCATGATCGGGTCCTTGCACCAGGTATCCTGCTCCTTGTAACGTTTTATCACCGTGGTGAGCAGCTCCTTGTCGGAATCCGCGAAGGACGGCTTGATAACATCGGCTATTTCCTCCGGCGTATGCGAATCTACCCAGAGCTGCCCGCGGTAAATGGCGTTTGTGAATTTCTGGATGATACCGGGGTTCTTCTTTATATAGCTCTTTTTAGCGTAATATGAAGTATACGTTATTTCTCCGCTGTCCTTTCCCACAGATGCCACTATGTAACCCTTGCCTTCGCGTTCGAGGGTGGAAGCTACCGGTTCGAACAGCGCCACATAATCGGCGTTGCCCCCCGTAAACGCCCCTGCCATCAGAGCGAATTGCACACTTGTGTCGACACTGACATCCTTGCCCGGGGTTACTCCATTTTTCCTCATCACATACTCAAGCGTCATTTCAGGGACGCCGCCCTTTCTGCCGCCAATAACGTTCTTGTCTTTTACATCGGTCCATTTGAAATCCAGCTCAGGCTGCCTTCCCACAAGGAATGAACCATCCTTCTGGGTCAGCTGTGCAAATACCTGTGCGTAGTCCTCCTTGCCCTCGTTGTAAACATAGATGCAGGCTTCAGGACCGGAAAAGCCTATGTCTACCTGCCCCGAAAGAACTGCCGTCATAACCTTGTCGGCGCCCTGACCGTTGACGAGCTCAATGGAAAGCCCCTCATCCTTGAAATAGCCGAGGTTGAGCGCTGCATATTGCGGCGCATAAAAAATGGAATGCGTCACCTCGCTCAGCTTGACCTTTGTGAGTTCTTTTTCACCGCAGGCTGTAAAAGATAATGCCATGCAAACAATCAATACAACTGCGGCAAGCGTTTTAAAGATTTTCATTGTCATACCCCCTTCTGACAGTACATGATTTAATATCTTCCACTTTTCAGCAGCAGCTTCTCAAGGTAAACCACCCCCTGGTACATAAGCGCGGCGGCTACGGACAGAATGAGGACGCTCGTCATGACGATGTCGAGCTGAAACACCTGTCCGCCATAAACGATCAGATAACCGAGTCCCGCTTTCGATACGAGAAACTCACCTACAATGACGCCGACCCATGAAAGGCCGACATTTATCTTCAACGCATTTATTATGACCGGGTATGAGGAGGGCAGCACCACTTTTGTAAGGACCTGCAGGCGGTTCGCGCCGAAAGTCCTTACAAGTTTGATCTTATCCTGATCGACTGCCAGAAAACCGTTAAGTACCTCGAGAACGGTCACGATGAGCGATATCGTCAATGCGATAACTATGATGGAAGCCGGCCCGGCGCCTATCCATACGATGAAGATCGGCCCCAGAGCGATCTTGGGCAGGCTGTTCAATACTACGAGGTACGGTTCCGTCACCTTTGAAAGAAACTCCGACCACCATAACACAATGGCAATTATCGTTCCTACTATCGTCCCCAGTATGAATCCGATAACCGTTTCATAGCACGTGACCCAGGTGTGGTAAAACAGCTGCCCTTCCCTGTACATATTGCCAAGGGTCCTTACTATCCTTGACGGCTGGCTGGTTATAAAAGGATCGATCACCTTCAATTGCCCCAGCAGCTCCCAAAGTGCAAGAAAAGCGGCCAGTATAAAAACCTGTGTCGACAGGATCAATATCTTTCGTTGCCTTATCTTTCTCAGATAGACCTTATGTTCTTCCGAAACCGACTGAGCTTTTGCCATATATATACGTCTCCCCCAAAACCGTCACAATAAATACTGCTGCCTTTGCCTCAGACATGGATGTCCAGATCTCTCCATATCTGATTGAAATAGTGCCTGAACTCCGGCGCTTCCCTGCAATTCAGAGGCGTTCTCTTCTCGCAGCTGGTCTTTATGACATAAACGTTTTTGACAGTGCCGGGCCTGCTTGTAAGCACCACGACTCTATCGGCCATGCTTATGCTCTCCGCTATATCATGGGTCACAAGGACAGCCGTTTTATTCTCTTTCTTTATGATGGAATAAATGTCTTCGGTTACGGCAAGGCGTGTCTGGTAATCGAGCGCTGAAAACGCCTCGTCGAGCAGTAGGATCCTGGGATTGGTCGCAAGTGTCCTTATAAGGGCGGCTCGCTGCCTCATTCCTCCCGAAAGCTGATTGGGGTATTTGTCCTTGAAATCCGAGAGGCCATATGTATTGAGCAAGCCGACAACATAGTTCCTGGTTTTTTGATTCAATTTATGTGTGATCTCAAGCCCAAGGAGGGCATTATCAAGAATAGTCCTCCATTCGAAAAGCTGATCCCTCTGGGGCATGTATCCGATCTGGTCCGAAGCTCCCGAAACAGGCCTGCCTCCCACTGCTATGGAGCCCGTCGAAGGCTGCGCCAGTCCCGCTATCAGCGAAAGCAGTGTGGATTTCCCGCAGCCGCTCGGACCGACAATGCTTACAAACTCCCCTTCAAGGACCGACAGCTCCACACCCCGGAGCGCCAATAATTCGCCGTTTAGCGAATGGTATTTCATGCTTAGGTTATGTACTTCAACTACCGCATCCACTGTACTGTACCCCCATCAGAAAAGCCCCGATATACAATATGTATCAGGGCTTTGGTTTGCCAAAGCATATCGTGACTTTTTTGACCCCGATTCGGGGAGAATTTTGGAAAACAATAGGACCGGTATTACTCAGTGAATTGCAGCCTGGTTCCAGACCTGGATATACAAAGCAGCGAAACTGCAAATGTAGCCGCCTCCGTAAGGGGTACGGAGAGCCATTATAACAAAAACTATACCATATTTGTTATTTTCTTGACGAAGCGGGTATATTGTTATAGAATCTATATATTAAGATATTTAAATATTTAACAGGATATTACTGTAAGGTACTGCAAATATTAAAGGAGGTCATCCTATGAGCAGAAAGGTTATCATAGTGGGCGGCGTCGCGGGCGGCGCAAGCGCAGCGGCCAGACTCCGCAGGCTTGATGAGGATGCGGAGATCATACTTGTGGAAAAAGGCGGGTATATTTCATTTGCCAATTGCGGCCTCCCCTATTATATCGGAGAGGTCATCAAGGACAAAGACAAACTTCTGGTACAGACTCCGGAAAAGATGAAGGAACGCTTCAGTATAGACGTCAGGGTAAACAGTGAAGTGGTAAAGATCAATGCCGGGGAAAAAACAGTTGAAATATTAAGTAAACCGGATAACAGGCTCTATAAGGAAACATACGACAAGCTGATCCTCTCACCGGGCGCAGAACCGATAAAACCAAGGCTTGCCGGTATTGACTCTCCGAGGATATTCACTCTCAGAAATATTCCCGATACCTACAGGATCAAGGATTTCGTGGATAAGAACAATCCACGGAGAGCAGTAGTGGTGGGCGCCGGCTTTATAGGCCTTGAGGTCGCGGAAAACCTCCATATGCGCGGTATAAAGGTGACTGTCGTGGAACTTGCCGACCATGTGATCGGGCCTTTGGATTACGATATGGCCGCGCTGGTCCACCAGCATATGAAAAGTAAGGAAGTCGAATTCTATCTGAAAGACGGCGTGGAATCCTTCGAAGATGAGGGCTCAGGCATCAGTGTTAACCTGAGCAGCGGCAGGACACTGAAGGCCGACATGGTGATCCTGGGCATCGGAGTCAGGCCCGAAGCCGGGCTCGCTTCGGATGCAGGCCTGAAAACAGGCAGGACAGGCGGCATTTATGTAAATGAATATATGCAGACCTCGGATCCTGATATATACGCGGTCGGAGACGCTGTCGAAGTAAAGGACTATATCAGCGGAAACGAAGCTCTGGTACCGCTTGCAGGCCCGGCAAACAAGCAGGGCAGAATCGCGGCAAATAACATTTGCGGCATCGATGAAAAATTCGAAGGAACACAGGGGACATCCATTGTCAAAGTATTCGATATAACGGTAGCTATCACCGGGAACAATGAAAGAGCGCTCATAAAGAACAATATAGCCTATGAAAAATCCTTTACGCATTCGGCTTCACATGCGGGATACTATCCGGGCGCTATTCCGATTTCTATCAAGCTGCTGTTCGGGAAGCCTGGCGGAAAGCTTCTAGGCGCTCAGATAGTGGGCTACGAAGGCGTTGACAAGAGGATCGACGTACTTTCGACCGCAATGAGGGCAGGCATGACCGTATACGACCTCGAAAAGCTCGAACTGGCCTATGCCCCGCCTTATTCCTCCGCGAAGGATCCGGTCAATATCGCAGGCTATACGGCTTCAAACATATTGAAGGGCGACTGCAATATATTCCACTGGGACGAGGTCGCAGCCATCGATAGGGCCAAAGGCGTACTCATAGATGTAAGGGCGCGGCAGGAATTCGAGCTCGGAACTATAAAAGGCGCTGTCAATATCCCTCTTGACGAAATCAGAGACAGGCTTGACGAGATCCCGCGCGGCAAGGATATTTATATTTTCTGCCAGGTGGGGCTCAGAGGCTACCTGGCATGCAGGATACTGATGCAGAAGGGTTATACCGGCGTCAGGAACCTCAGCGGAGGCTACAAGACGTACCAACTCGCCGTTTAGAAGCAGTCAAATGAGGATATATACGAATATGACAAGATACTGAAAAATGATGAAATAAAACCCGTAGATACCGGCAGCAATGAGAAGGCGGCGGATGCAAGGGTGCAGCTCGACGCCTGCGGCCTGCAGTGCCAGGCCCGATCATGAAGGTATACGACTTGAATAGGCCATGTATGTGAAGTATTCTAGTTATTGGGTACAATATGAGTCGGGAGATGATCCGCATCAGGGCATTTATCGGTATTGATTTTGAGAGCGATTGCAAGGCATACATTTACGAGCTCCAGCAAAGCCTGAGAAAATACGCCGTCAGGGGAAGGTGGAAGCACAGCGATAACTTCCATCTCACTTTGAAATTTCTCGATGAAATAGACGGGAAACAGCAAAGGCAGATAGAAGAGGCGCTGAACGATATCTGCATGCGGCAGGATTCATTTCGTCTTGAGGTCTCCGAGCTCGGTACCTTCAAGGGACGCGACAGCATCCGCGTGCTGTGGCTCGGCCTGACAGGGGAACTCAAGCCGCTGCAGTCACTTGCCGGAGACATTGAAAAAGCGCTAATTCCTCTCGGCTTCCCCGCTGAAAAAAGGCCATATGTTCCGCATATCACGATCGGCCAGGATATCGTATTCGAGCGCCCCTTCGAACAAGTCCGCGATTCAGTCGGACGAATCGGTTTCGGCCCGATGAAAATAGAAAAGCTCACTTTGTTCAAAAGTGAGCAGATACAAAACAAACGCGTTTATACAAAAATCTCGGAACTCGGTTTCAAATGATCAATGACCCAGCCGGCCATTTCAACTCAGCTTTTCGACGAGCTGCTTCAGCATGACGTCCTTATACAAGCCTTTCCTGAAATCCGTTATAAGCTTTTCCCTGCTTTCGGGATCCGCTTCCTTCATATCGTCATGCAAAATGTCGGGAAACTCGTTGAATATCAGTTTCACGCCCTTCACATCCCCGGCATTACTGCTCCGTACGCCGTCCTCCCCGAGTTCCACGATCAAGGGGATCCCGTTATCCCCGGAGAGCCGCTCCATCAAGCCTTCGTTACCTTCCCTGCTCACTATCCTGTATCCGATCGACGGCGATGACCTGCGCAGAGCCTCGAGCAGAGCCAGCGTGATCCTGCAGTCATTGCAAAATGTATCGCAGAATACCAGCAGCTTTTTCTCGCTCTTTATGTTTTCAAGCCCTTCCTTTTCATCCTCCGTAAGCTTCATTTTTTCAAGATAATGCAGATGTTTTTGCCTGGTTTCCTCATCGGCCGTATCCAAGTATTCCTGGTAGTTTATACCGCCGTCGAACAATTGGCTTAGCCTCTTAACTAAATCATCCATTTTCCCACCTCGTATTTCGTTTGTTATTTCGCAAGTTTTACAAAATCCTTCAAAATATTTGTGCTGACTTTAATACTCTTGTTTCCGTAATGTTATTTTAACAGTAAGAACAGCGGTGTACAATCAGGATCCGCATCAATCGGTACAGGCCCGATCTTATGCCAGGGTAATCCGGGTTTATTCAATTTTGCCGCGCTCCGGTATGATCGACCCGACCATGAACTTATGGAACAGCCATTCTCCCGCCCCCAGCCCCAACGAAGCGATAAGTGCCGTAAAGAACGGGATTACTGCTCCGGTATAGACCAAATTGAACATAAGCAGTGTCACGAATGAAAGGCAGACATCGGCAACAGTCGCGACAGTATTGTCCGATCTCGGGAGTATGGCAAGATCACCTATAAAATAGGACAGTACGGTAATGGTAATCGAAATCGAAAATATTTTTCCAAAATTCAGATTTGTGAGCGCAAGCAGGAAAATCTCCAGGATGACGGATACCATAACAAATTTCAATAGCATTGCCCCGATATGTTTCATATGTTCATCTCCTATCCTGACTTCTGATAAACATATGCTTTCCAAAAACCGAGGCGGATATGCCATGTGAAGGGAACCCGATCACAGAGCTCCCTTTTTGATATCATTCCACGTTATCCTGAAGGCCGATCTCCACAGAATTATAGTCAAAAGGACAGAAACCGCAAGATTGACAGTGATGCCATAACTGAACCCTCCCGCGATAAGATGGGCGGCCACGAATATCCCGCATATGGCAAATGAAGCAAATACAATCGCGACGCTGCTTTTATCCTGCGTATACTGGAAGTCCTTATGGAACGGCAATTCCTTTTTCGAGACCAGGAACATGAAGAGCAGCAGTGCAAGCAGGTTAAAGAAGATCAGCAGGATATCCGGGATGATCCTTGGTCCGAAGATCATAATAAAAATCAAACTGACCGATGTAAAATATGGCAGCACATATCTCATAAAATAGGCTTTCACCGAGGCTTTGAGGATCGGAACAGGTGAAGAAAAAGGCAGTACCCCGTAGATCCAGGCTCCCCTGTACTGCTCACTGCTGTTGATCAGCTTCAGAGAGGCTGCGAGCAAAGCTGCGGCAAAATAGATATACAGATAGGATTTCGAGTTTGCGATAGCCGCAAAAAATTCCGATATCGTGTCGCCGCGTCTGTAGAAATTGGCCAGGAAAATAAGCGGCAGCACCACTGCCATGGCCAGGCTCGGCATAATCGTCAACTTCAGTTTCCTTTCATTTGAGAGCATATTGGCTGTAAACCTGTAAAAAGATCTCTCCGTTTTGTCAGAGCAGATAAGCCTTGAAATGAACTCCTGCCTTCTCTCCTTACGGCCGGCAGCCTTGCTTACCCTTTCGCCGTAGTTGTTCAGCTTCTGCAGATTCTTTTCGAAATGCGGCAGCACAGCTTTTATATAGAAAAGAAAAGCAACGACAGGGATAATTACGGCAATGACGCTCATCGCAATAAAATCGGCCGTCGTATTGTGTCCCACAAACAGTTCGAAGGGCGCAGCGAACCATGCGGAGGGCAGCAGGTAGTTCCACCACTTCACAACATACGTAATCTTATAGTCCACAAATTCGAATATACGCCCCATCAGTTGATATGCAACGATCATGAAAACAGAAAGGACTATCTGGAAATAATTGATGAAGTCCTTCAGCTTCTCACCGTCAAAAAAGCTCAAGATCAAAGAGTATAAAATAGCCGTGATAAAAATCACAAAGCCGCAAACCAGAACAAGTTCAATGATATAGGCGAACAAAAACGCTATGCCGTAAATGAAAACGCCCGCGATCAGCGGCGGACCGGCGAGGGCAAGCGTGATGCCGGACAGGTATATGAGTATGTGGACCAGTTTTGCGGCATTCACCGTCTGCGGTTTTACAGGCCTCGGCAGCAGTATGTTCTTGTCCCTTATATCGAGCAGGACGCTCGAGAAATCCGATATCATGGTTGTCATGAGCAGGAACAGCAGCATGCCGAAGACAATATTCATTTTGTAGTACAGAGGGAAGTTGAAAAGCATTATCAATGCAATGAAAACGCCCATAAAGGCGTACATGAACAGCGACATCCTGTACATGTTCCTCCCCTCGGTATTTTTGCCGTTCGCCATTATGGTCGGGACCCTTCTCTCATCCATGATAAGCTTGATCTGCAGGATGTTCCTCATAACAGCGTAATCAACGCCTGATTTTTCGAACAAAAAACTTATCCTGTCCAATAATTTCAAAACCACAAATTCTTTCAAGCCTATCCCTCTTTCACCGTAGCGATAAAATCTTCCGCGATCGCGCCATGCCTGTTGAATCCGGTCATCTGATTGAATATTTCTTCAAGAGAGCCCTCGCTACATCTTTGCTTCAACTCCTCAAACGTACCGTCCGCTATTATCTGCCCGTTATTTATCAGAATTATCCTGCTGCTGATCTTCTCTACGACATCCATGATATGAGATGAATAAAAAATCGTTTTACCTTCGCCGGCAAGCAGCGTCATGATTTCCTTGAACACCATGACGCTGTTTGCGTCAAGACCGCTGAGCGGTTCATCGAAAAACAGAATGTCGGGGTTGTGCAAAAGGCTGGCTATGATCAGCAGCTTCTGCTTCATCCCCTTTGAATATGAAGATATCCTCGACTGGTATACTTCTTCTATGTCGAATATCTTCATCAATTTTCTTGCCTTCCGGTCCACAGTTTCAGGATCCAGGCCGTACAATTCGCCGATAAAGGTCAGGTATTCATGCGCAGTGAGGCTGTCATAGACCTCGGCCGTTTCAGGCACGTAGCCGATCCTTCTTTTATATTCAGTACTGCCGTTTGTGATGTCCTCTCCGAACACCCGGACAGAACCCTTGAATCCTTCAACGATACCAAGCATGATTTTCACAGTAGTGCTCTTGCCTGCACCGTTGGGTCCTATATACCCTATGATTTGGCCCTTGTAGATATCAAGGTCAATACCCTTCAGAACTTCCTTGTCTGAGTAGCTCATCTTCAGATCCTTGATGGAAACAACGGGTTCGGATGTGTTTTGCATTTATTCAGGCCTCATTTCATACATTTTCTTACATTCCAGATATTATATCATAAATACGAGCTAAGACCGTAAAAAGTTTAAAAAACTATAGTTGCAATTTCATATTATGTGTAATATAATCCTTACATGTGATATATTTATTTAACGGGAGGAGATTCAAATAATGCAAGTCAACGATTTTTTCAATTCTATAAATAATTCGATCAACATAAGGGTAATATCCTCTTACATCGTAATCGGCATAGCGATACTCATAATCGGAGCTATCATAATAATAAGGATGTTAAGAGCACCGGCAGGCAAAAAGCAATTGATGGAGTATAACTCATATAAGGAGCTTGCAAAAGAACAAAAGGAAACCACCCGGGAAATGCGCGAGGAGCTTGCCGTCCTGAAAGAAAAAGTAGATTCAATAGAAAAGATATTGAAGGAAGTCGAATAATGATAACCGGCGATGATCTGGTTAAAGTTTGTGACGCCCTCTCCCATCCGGCAAGGATAAAAATCATGGGGATACTTTCCGGCGAAAGACAGTATGTCAGCGAACTTGCCAGGCTTATGAACATCAGCAGGCCGCTTCTATACATGCACCTGCAGAAGTTGGAAGCTGCAGGGCTTGTCCGCGGGAACCACGAGATCTCAGGCGATGGAAAAGCCATGAAATATTATGAATTACATGATTTTGATATCCGGCTGACGCCAGGCACGTTGATAGAATACTCAAAAACGACAAGCGAAAGAAAAGAACAGCCGCAGCGTTAACAACTGCGGCTGTTCTTTTTGATTCCTGCAAATACTGTCTATTTCAATCTCAGCAATCTATCCCGGACGTCGGCCTTGAACCTGTCGATATACCCGGTCACGTATGTTTCGATATCGAGATCCTTATCCAGTATCAGAGGCGTCAGATCCATCGCGTATGATAAAGCGTCAGCCCCGTCGGTTCCGTGTGATGCAAAGTAAGTCGCGTTCTGCGTCCGCCTGCCATAGGTGGCAAGGTCATACCGTTTGCCGCCGCAGATCTGGGAGTCGAATACGCCGACCAAAGCCGCCGCTATATTGGGATGATCGGAAACATCGAACGCCACCTTTTCGTCATCCATCACCCAGTCGAGGTTCCTCCAGACTTCGCATCCGTAAACCTTTTCGGGAAGCGCCTCTTCGGGTAGCATGCGCAGAGCCCTTATGACATTTAAAGCGGTACCGACATGAGTATCATGCTTGTCGGCAAGGTTGTGCGTGTAGATCACCCTGGGCTTCGCCGCCAGCACTAGTTCCTTTATTTCCTTCGAAACATCCGTATTGCCCGGATCCTTTACATCAGCGCTGGAATAATCCAGCAAAGCGAGCGCGGAATAATCTCCGACGAAAGCCGCCTTTTTCTGTTCTGTCTTTCTGATCTCCCGCATTCTTTCATCGGTAAAATCCGCATACAATCCATTTCTCGGGCTTCCTGCGCCATTTGTAACCACAGCCGCCATAAACCACAGGTCTTCTCTCCCGAAGCACCGGCCGATACCGTCATAAGCCATGATCTCGATGTCGTCCTGGTGCGCCGAAATTGCCATATGGGTCGTTCTTCTGACCGCATCCCCGATATTCATATTATCCGGAACATATATTTCCGAACCTGCATTTTTAAGTTTCATTTTTAAGCCTCCAAGCAGAATTATTTAGTAATGGTCACCTTGGACAGGGATCTCGGGCTGTCGGGGTTGAGCCCCTTTGCCAGAGCCAGTCGGCAGGCGAACATCTGGGCAATCACAACATTGTAAAAAGGTGAAAAGACATCGTCGCCCATACTGGGGACGGAGAAGGAACAATCACCCTGCGCTCTCAATTCTTCAACGTCCGATATGACAATCAATTCGGCTTCGCTTTCCTTTAGCCTTCCGATCATCTCCTTAACATCATTGAGAGACGGCCCGCTTGGCGCAAATACGAACACGGGCATGCCATCCTCGATCATTGCATACGGACCGTGGTAGAAATCCGACGTAGCATACGCCTTTGCCCTGACATAACAGGTTTCCTGTATTTTCAGCGCGCTTTCAAGAGCGATAGCATAGTTTATCCCTCTCGCAAGGACGAAGCATTCCTCCATGTAACGGTAACGCTGCACCTTTTCGGCGATATCGTCCGAATCGCTTATGATTTTTTCTATATCCCGCGGCATTCTTTCGAGCCTGTCCAGCATTCCGGCGCTTCCCGACCACACAGCCGTCAATGCGGCCAGCAGAGTGATCTGCGCAAGGAACGTCTTTGTTGCGGCGACACTTCTTTCAACACCCGCGCTGCAGTCCAAATGGTACTTTGCCTCAAGAGCCAGCGGAGAATCGGAGAAATTGGTAATGCTGACCGTCAGCGCGCCGGAACCGTTGGCCGATTTGATCACTTCAAGTACATCGGCAGCCTTTCCTGATTGCGAGATGCCGATCACGAGGGTCCTATCAAGTTTCAGCCGTCCGTGGTACATGGTAAATACTGATGGAGCCGCCAACGCTACAGGGAGCCCGAGCGAAGTCTCCATTATATACTTGGCGTATACAGCCGCATGATCCGAAGTGCCCCTTGCGGCTATCATGACCTTATCGATACCCGATCTGCGTATGTCATCTGCGATCTCGGATATCAGCTGTCTGTTTTTACTTATACACCTTTCAATAGTTTTAGGTTCTTCGAGTATCTCTTCCCACATCAAAACCATAAATTTGGCCTCCATATTTTAGATATTAATAATATTGTTGGTCTTATCGATAGTATACTGTAAAATTGGTATACTTGTATAGTGGTATATACATCTTGATTTAAATATATCATATAAAATTGATGCAATCAATATGGTTTTCGAAATTTGCTGAAATCCTGCTGCCGGAAAGCATATAGTAAATAGGATTGCAGGATTTTATCTATACTTCGCGGTTCACGAAGATTCTGACGTTGTAGCTGAATTCGTCCGAGCGGTATACATCCTTCTGGTGCAGCAGTTTCATTCCCGCATCATTATAGCTGACACTGGAAATACGCAGCACGGGAATACTATCCTTCAGCCCGAGCAGCTTTTTTTCTTCTTTTGAGGGTTTTGCCGATTCAACGGAGCTGTCCATATAACTCACCGACAGAGAATACACCTCTTTAAGCAGCTTATACAGCGATGTTTTCAGGTCATGCTGCTCAAGATCCGGACAATACTTTTCCGGGATATAGACCTCTTCTATTCCGATTGGCAGATCATTGGCAAGCCTGAGTCTTTTAACGCAGTAAAGGACGTCGTTTGCGTTCAGATCGAGTATTTCGTTTATATCGGGTCTGTCAGCGACCCTGGTGAAATTGAGTACGTTCGTAGATGGTACAAGACCTTTTTTCCTGACTGTTTCAGAGAAGCTCATGATATTTCTCTGAACTATCTTGCTTTTGGATACGTAGGTACCCTTCCCTTTTTCACGATATAATACGCCTTCGGAAACCAGCTGGTTAAGCGCCTGGCGTACGGTCATACGGCTGATGTTCAGGCTCTCGCCCAGGTCACGTTCGGACGGTATCAGGCTGCCTTCCGGATATTCACCATTCTTGATCTTATCCAATACCAGATTTTTTAATTGATAATATACGGGTATCGGACTTTTCTTATTAATATACATAATAAACCTCGCAATATTCCTCATTCCAATATAATCAATTTGTCCGGTCAAGTAAAGAGCCAAGCATACCAAAATCGAACAATTAATGACAAGGTAGACTGATTTTATTACTCAGAGCTTAATAATATAATTTTATAGGTAAACAGACAGCACTAAGCAGTTCAGGGGGATAATATGCGTTACGGCCGTTTTGATAACGAAAACAGGGAATATGTCATAGAACGCCCGGATGTACCGGTATCATGGACCAATTACCTTGGCACGGAGGACCTTTGTACCGTTATCTCGCAGAATGCGGGAGGATATAGCTTTTACAAGTCTTCCCAGTATCACAGGATCACTCGTTTCAGGCAGAACGGTATTCCGCTCGACAGACCCGGACATTATGTTTATCTCCGCGATGATGATACGGGAGATTACTGGTCGGTTTCGTGGCAGCCTGTCGGAAAAAGCCTGGACAAGGCAAAGTATCAATGCCGCCACGGCCTGTCCTATTCGAAATTCCTATGCGGCTACAATGGAATATGTGCATCCCAGCTGCTGTTCATACCAATCGGTGACGATGCTGAACTGTGGGATGTCGAAATCGTAAACGAAAGCGGGAAACCACGCAATATTAGTGTATTTTCATATCTTGAATTTTCATTCGAACATATTGACATGGATAATCAGAACCTTCAGATGAGCCTTTATTCAAGCGGAACGAGCTATGAGGACGGCATAATCGAGTTTGACCTGTTTTATGATCCCGAGGGCTATCATTATTTTACTTCGAACTTCGAGCCGGACAGCTACGACTGCGTGCGCGGCAGCTTTATAGGCAGCTACAGGACCGAGGACGACCCTATAGCCGTTGAACGCGGCAGCTGCAGCGGGAGTACGGAGCTTGGAGGCAACCACTGCGCCTCGCTCCACAAAAAAATAACACTGGCCCCGGGACAGAAGACCAGGCTCATATTTATACTCGGCGTAGGAAGAAGAGCCGACGGCAGGAAAATGCGCGCCAAATATGCCGATGTCGCGAATGTCGACAAGGCTTTCGAAGAACTCAGGCTTTACTGGGATAAAAAGCTGTCGATGCTTCAATGCAGCACGCCGCACAAGGGCATGGACACGATGACAAACATCTGGACGCTGTATCAGGCCGAAACAAATGTGGTCTGGTCAAG